>NZ_CP013274.1:492500-700000 GCF_001455345.1 Bacillus thuringiensis | reverse complement strand
GGTTAACAAAGTTTTCATTAAAAAACCGAGCCGCTGTTATCATCATGGTTTTTCTCATTTCCATACTCGGCGTTTATTCCGGCTCTAAATTACCTATGGAGTTTTTACCAAGCATCGATAATCCAGCAGTCACTGTCACAACCTTATCTCCAGGACTCGACGCTGAAGCAATGACGAAAGAAGTAACTGATCCCCTCGAAAAACAATTTCGCAATTTAGAGCACATCGACAACATCACTTCTTCTACGCATGAGGGATTATCACGCATCGATATTGCGTATACATCCAAAGCAAATATGAAAGATGCAGCACGCGAAGTTGAAAAGGCGATTAATATAATTAAATTACCTAAAGATGCAACGAAACCAGTAGTTAGCCAATTAAATACTTCTATGATTCCACTCGCTCAAATTGCGATCCAAAAGCAAAACGGATTTTCAAAAGCAGATGAAAAACAAATCGAAAAGGAAATCGTACCACAACTCGAAAGCATTGATGGTGTTGCCAACGTTATGTTTTTCGGAAAATCAACTTCTGAATTATCTATCACACTAGATCCAAACCAATTAAAAAATAAAAACGTAACAACGGAGCAAATATTAAAGGTTTTACAAGGAAAAGAAACTTCCACTCCAGCTGGAGCCGTTACCGTTAATAAAGAAGAATATAACCTTCGCGTCATTGGGGATATAAAAAATATAGATGACATTAAAAACATCACCGTTGCACCTCAAGTACAATTGCAAGATGTTGCTCAAATTGAACTTAAACAACACTACGATACAATCTCACATATAAATGGCGAAGAAGGAACTGGATTAATCATCATGAAAGAGCCAAGTAAAAATGCAGTTGCAATCGGAAAAGAAATCGATGAGAAAATCAAAGATATAAGTAAACAATATAAAGATCAGTTTTCTATTAAACTTTTAGCCTCAACTCATGAGCAAGTTGAAAATGCTGTTACTAGTATGGGAAAAGAAGTAATCCTTGGAGCAATTGCTGCAACTCTAATTATCCTAATCTTTTTACGTAACTTCCGAACGACACTCATCGCTGTTGTCAGTATTCCATTATCTATTTTATTAACACTCTTTTTACTACACCAATCTAACATCACACTCAACACCCTAACACTTGGTGGTTTAGCGGTTGCAGTGGGACGTCTCGTCGATGATAGCATCGTTGTCATTGAGAATATTTTCCGTCGTTTACAAAAAGAATCTTTCTCTAAAGATATTATTCTCGATGCAACGAAAGAGGTCGCAGTCGCAATTACTTCTTCCACTTTAACAACGGTCGCTGTTTTCTTACCTATCGGCCTCGTATCAGGAGTAATCGGAAAATTAATGTTACCTATGGTATTAGCAGTTGTATATTCTATTCTTTCATCCTTACTCGTCGCACTAACAGTTGTTCCACTTATGGCTTTTTTACTACTCAAAAAGACAAAACATCGAAAGCCGAATTCTTCACCACGATATGTCGCTACATTAAAGTGGGCTCTTTCGCATAAATTCATTATTCTACTTACTTCTTTTTTATTATTTGCAGGATCGATTGCAGCCTATATATTACTACCGAAAGCGAACATAAAATCTGAAGACGACACAATGTTATCTATTAACATGACTTTCCCAGCTGATTACGCTGCTGAAACACAAAAACAAAAAGCCTTCGATTTCGAAAAGAAATTACTTTCTAATTCAGATGTAACGGATGTTATTTTACGAATGGGATCTAGCGCAGAAGATGCACAATGGGGACAAACGACGAAAAATAATCTTGTCAGTATATTTGTAGTCTTCAAGAAAGGCTCTGATATTGATCAGTATATTAAAGAGTTAAAAAAAGAACATAAAGCTTTTGAGCCCGCTGAACTTGATTATATAAAAACGAGTTATTCAAGCTCTGGCGGCGGTAATATTTTGCAATTTAACGTAACAACCACTAACGAAACGAATTTAAAAGAGGCTGCTACTATCGTCGAAACAAAACTAAAAGATATGCCTACTCTCTCTAAAGTAAAAACGAATTTAGAAGACTCTAAGAAAGAATGGCAAATCCATGTTGATCAAACAAAGGCCGAACAACTAGGATTAACACCAGAATTAGCAGCACAACAAGTAGCATTCCTTATGAAGAAATCACCTATTGGTGAAGTTTCAATCAATAATGAAAAAACAACTATTATGATAGAACACAAAAAAGAAAACATTACTAAACAAGAAGATATTTTAAACACAAATATATTATCACCTATCAATGGACCAATTCCTTTAAAAGACATTGCAACTATTTCAGAAAAACAACTTCAAACAGAAGTCTTCCATAAAGATGGAAAAGAAACGATTCAAATTACGGCAGAAGCTACAAATGAAGATTTAAGTAAAGTAAGCACAGAAGTAAATAAAGCGATAACTGATTTAGATTTACCTAGCGGCGCAAAAGTAAATATTGCAGGTGCTACTGAATCTATGCAAGAGAACTTCACGGATCTATTCAAAATTATGGGGATTGCAATCGGGATTGTATATTTAATAATGGTTATTACCTTCGGGCAAGCACGCGCTCCTTTCGCAATTTTGTTCTCCTTGCCACTAGCTGCTGTCGGCGGCATTTTAGGATTAATCGTTTCAGGAACACCTGTTGATATAAATTCATTAATTGGCGCATTAATGTTAATCGGGATTGTCGTTACCAATGCTATTGTATTAATAGAAAGAGTACAACAAAATCGGGAACATGGAATGGAAACAAGAGATGCCTTACTAGAAGCGGGATCCACTAGATTACGTCCAATTATTATGACAGCTATAACGACAATCGTCGCTATGCTACCACTCCTATTCGGTCAATCCCAAGCAGGAAGTATGGTATCAAAAAGTTTGGCGGTCGTTGTCATCGGTGGTTTAGCAGTTTCAACCGTTCTTACATTAGTAGTTGTTCCAGTTATGTATGAACTATTAGATAAAATCGGAAGAAAAAGACGCTCTCGCAGAAAAATAAGCACTTCTACAGAAACACCTGATATTTAAAGAAAAAGCGTTATCTTCACGAATGAAGATAACGCTTTTTTCTCTAACTACTCATATAATCCATCACTTTCTCCGCATACCGCTCTAGAGGTTCACTAGAATCCACAACAAGATATTCACTATTTAGAGGTCTTTTACTACCATCTAACCACTTTTTAAAAGCTACTTCCGACTCTACCTTTTCAATTTGACTGACCATACGCTTACGTATTTGTAACCTATTATTAATCTCTTCCATATCATTCAGATAACACTCAATATATTTATATTTCACACCATATTTATTAGACAGCTTAATTCCTTTTTCAACCATCCCTTCATATAGACATGGACTATCCAATATCACACTATGTCCTTGTTCTAAATATGAATTAATCAATACCCATTCAACGTCGTATGATACTCCTCCAACAATCGCCGCTTCAATTCCTTTCATTTCTAATGATTGTAACAATGCGGATTTCAAAACATCATGATCTACAATTACAGCACCTGTTAACTTCGCTATATACTTAGAAACTGTCGATTTTCCTGTTCCAGGAAAACCTGACATTTGTAGAAAAAACAATTCCTCCACTCCTTCATTTGCCCCTATTCACCTCTATAATTAATTACAAATTCAACAATCACTACATCCATTCCTTCTATATTAAAATACAAAAGAACCCCCTACTTATAAGTAGAGAGTTCCCCTTTACAACTTATGCCGCTTTTACTTTCTTCGTCGTTTTACTTTTTCTTTTCGCCCCTGTAAAACGCTTGTGCAATATAGATGCTACCAAGCGTGAAATAACATTGAATAGTAATACCATAATAATTAATACAGCTGCAGATTTTGTCGCAATTAACTTCGCATCCGGAATAATCCCTTCGGAATTTAACTTCCAAATGTGAACCGCTAACGTTTCAGCTGGTCTAAATGGATTTAAAGGATGAGCAGGACTTGAGAAGTCCGCTGCTGAATTTAAAATTGGAGATGTTAAACCCGCTGTATAAATTAATGCCGCCGCTTCCCCAAATATACGACCTGCCGCTAAAATAACACCTGTAATAATTTGTGGTAGTGACGACGGAATAATAATACGAGTAATCGTTTGCCATTTTGTTGCACCTAATCCAAGACTCGCCTCTTTCACATTAGAAGGAACCTCTGAAATCGCATTTTCACAAACACGCGTTAAACCTGGCAAGTTTAAAATCGTTAAAGCAAGGGCACCACCCATTACTGTGTATCCCCATCCTGTCATTGTAACGAACACTAACAAACCGAATAAACCAACAACAATAGAAGGTAAAGATGCCATTGTCTCGATACATAAACGAACAAAATTTAAAAAACGCCCTTGTTTTGCATACTCCGCTAAATATATTCCAGCACCTAATCCAAGGGGGATAGATATAATAAGCGTTATAACAAGCATATAGAAGGAATTGAATAACTGCGGACCAATCCCACCACCAGCTCTTGTATTGCTTGGTTCTCCAAACAAGAAATTAGGATCCCAAAAACCCCATCCCTTTTGTAAAATCTCAAATACTAAGAACACTAGCAAAGCTACAACTAAAGCCGCAACCGCATAAAATATACCTGTCCAAACTTTATTTACCGTTCTTGCATTCATTATTATCGCTCACCTCTTTGCCCAATTGCTCGAATTACTAAAATAAACAGGAATGAAATAACAAGTAAAATCATCGCTAAAGTCCATAGCGCATTGTTCCAAGCAGTTCCGTTTAATGTATTTGTCATGTCCATTGTCAAAATACCAGTTAACGTTGCTGTCGGACTATATATTCCTTCTGGTAATTTAATCGTATTCCCAATTACCATTTGAACCGCTAATGCTTCACCAAAAGCACGCGCTAAACCTAAAACAACACCTGTTAAAATCCCTTTTTTCGCAGCAGGAACAATTACTCGGCTAATCGCTTGCCATTTCGTTGATCCTAAACCATAAGAAGCTTCTAAATAATCAAATGGAACCGAGCGTATTGCATCAGAAGCGATACTAGCAATAGTAGGTAAAATCATAATACTCAGGACAATAATACCTGCAATTAAACTAAACCCTACTCCTCCAAACGAATCACGTAATAGCGGTACTAAAATTGTAACCCCTAATAATCCGTATACAACCGAAGGAATACCAACTAATAATTCTAAAACAGGCTTCAATACTTTATTTCCAAACTTTGGCGAAATTAAATTCATGAATATAGCAAGAGCTATAGCAATTGGCGCACTAATAATAACCGCACCTAACGAAACCACCGTTGAACCTACAATGAAAATTACAGCCCCGAAAGTTCCCTCATCAGCATTTGGACTCCATTTTGTCGATGTTAGCATCTCAGTAAACGAGATACCACTTTGCGTAAAAGATTGAATTCCTTTACCGCAAATAAACGCAATAATAGCTAATGTAACTAAAACAATAAAAATACCACAAAACGTAACAAGTGATCTTCCTATATATTCACTTTTCACGTAATTAATTTGTTTTTTCCCCTTCATCACAGGACAGACCCCACTTCATAAATTGAAATGAACAGGACTGGCCTTGCAGCCAGCCCCATAAATTTTATTACTTATTTAATTTAGACATCGGAATATAACCCATATCTTCTACTTGCTTTTCAAAATCTTTACCTTTTACATAGTCAATATAAGCTTTTGTTGCTTCTTTTGCCTCACCTTTCGTTACCATGTACTCGTAAGACCAGAATGGATATTTCCCAGACGAAATGTTTTCAACTTTTGGTTCAGCACCATCAATTTTCACTGTTTGTAGCGCACCTTTTTTCTCGCCAACCATGTAAGACATTGCTAAATAACTCACTGAACCTGGAGTAGAGTTAATCGCTTGCTCTACTGCACCGTTAGAATCTTGTGTAGTACCAGTTCCGTCATTAATTTTCGCGTCTTTCATAATTGTTTTTTCAAATGTAGCACGTGTACCAGAAGAAGCCGGACGGTTAATTACGTTGATTTTTTCATCTTTCCCGCCTACCTCTTTCCAGTTTGTTACTTTTCCAGTGAAGATATCTTGTACTTGTTGTACTGTTAAATTATCAACTTTTACATCTTTATTTACGACAAGTGCGAATGCAATACCCGCTACCTTGTTATCTACTAATTCTTTCGCCTTATCAGCATCTTTTATTTTATCTGCAGATGGAACATCTGAGTTACCAATTTGGACTGCACCAGAAGCTACTTGGTTAATTCCAGTTCCACTACCGCCACCTTGCACTTGAATAGAAACGTTTGAATTTTTCTCCATAAATTTCTTTCCAGCTTCCTCTGCAAGAGGTTGAAGTGCTGTAGAGCCTGCAGCTGCTATCGTACCTGACAATTCTTGTTTTGCATTACCACTTCCTTTAGCATCTTTACCTGATGTCTCTTCTGCTTTTCCACATCCCACTAATGAACCCGCTACCACTAAAGCTGCTAAAGAAAATTTAATACCCTTTTTCATAACCATGTCTTGTACCCCCATTTGGATTATCACTTTTCACATTTGTCTACTTCTTTCGAACACAAATTCATTGTAGGACAGTAATATTATGTGAGTGTTAAGCAATTTTTAATTTTAAGTAAATGACGATAATAATCCTTAAAAACTAGGAATCCCAACATTTATAGTTAAAGAACCCAACAAAATCCACACTAATTAAGCTGTAATGTAAATTTATTCTTAACAATGTAAATTCAATGTAAATGTTTTTCGCTCTTTTCCCCTTTTAGTTAAAGTTACATTTACAATTCTGCTGTATTTTGTTACTTTTACACGCCTAATTTATGCACATTACACAGAATTCCAGTAATATTTTTTAGTACAACTAAATAAATTGGAACAATTCTAAAAATAAATGAATATTTTTAAAGTACCAATTGACAGCATCATCCAATGTAGTCTACTATATTACTAACAAAAAGTTTACCTAAGGAAACTTTTTAAACTCAAACTAACAATATAGAGATGAGGTAACTTTTATGGTATCGGCTAATATAAAACCACTTTCCGAATTTAAGACAGGAGAGTTTGTACAAATTGAGAAGATACAATTAGAAGGAACTATGAAACGACGTTTATTAGATTTAGGATTTATCCCTGGGGCAACAATTAAAGTATTACAACGTAGTCCACTTGGAGATCCGGTCGCTTATCAAGTAAGCAACACCACTATTGCACTACGCAAGGAAGAAAGTTCCCTTATTTTCGGGGTATTAATAGGAGATGATTTCAGATGAGCAAACATCGCATTGCTTTAGCTGGTAACCCGAATACCGGGAAAAGTACATTATTTAATACTTTAACAGGCTTAAAACAACATACTGGAAACTGGACGGGAAAAACTGTTTTAAAAGCTGAAGGGGAATATGAACATAACGGTAGTAAATATACATTAATAGATTTACCTGGAACTTACTCACTATATTCAAATTCTGCGGATGAAGAAGTAGCAAGGGATTATATTATATTTGAAAAACCAGAAGTAACTGTAGTTGTTATCGATGCAACTGCTATGGAGCGAAATTTAAATTTAGCACTCCAAGTGATGGAAATGACGAGCAACGTAGTCATTTGTATTAACTTAATTGATGAAGCTGAGAAAAAAGGCATCGTTATTGATGAAAAGAAATTAGCAAAATCACTCGGTGTACCTGTAGTTAAGATTTCCGCTCGTAACCGAGTAGGCATCGGTCATTTACTAAATGTTATTGCCAAAGTAGCAAATAAAAAGCTAATTCCAACACCAATTAAAATTGCTTACAGCGAAAAAATCGAGAATATGATTCAGGAATTAGAACCACAAATTTATAAAGTGTTCGGTGATACGTATCCAGCACGTTGGATTGCGTTACGTATATTAGATGGAGATAAAAATTTCTTAACTACACTTCAAAAACACCATAATGAACCACTTGTAAGGGAGGTCGTAATGAATGGAATCTCACTCAGCCAGTAAAGCTCTTCCATTAGACTATATTATTCAACATGCACAAGCACTATCAAAAGAAGATATACGAGATGATATTGTCGGAGATATTTACCGAACATCTGCAAGCATATGTAAAGAATCTGTTCAATATACAAATACGGATAAATTGTATCGTTCTGAAAAACTAGATAAAATTTTCACATCTCCCATCTGGGGATTCCCCATTATGCTCGGTATTTTATCTATCATTTTTTATCTTACAATTGCAGGTGCTAACGTACCCTCTGATATGATTGCTGAGTTCTTCGGGTGGGCCGAAGGATACTTAACATCTTGGTTCCAAGCAGCACATGCACCTGAATGGTTACATGGTATTTTAATACTTGGCTTATTTCGTGGTATCGGTGCTGTTATTAGCGTTATGTTACCACCTATGGCCATCTTTTTCCCTATGTTCGCACTATTAGAAAACTACGGATACTTACCACGCGTTGCGTTTAATATGGATCGCTTATTCAAACGCTCTGGTGCACACGGCAAACAATCTTTAACGATGGCAATGGGCTTTGGTTGTAATGCAGCAGCCATCATGTCAACACGTATTATTGAATCACCACGTGAACGTATGCTTGCAATCTTAACAAACAATTTCGTTCCTTGTAACGGTCGCTGGCCTATGTTAATTTTAATGGCTTCATTATTTATGGCTGCTGGTTATACAGGTAGTATGCAAACATTAGTTACTGCTGGCGTTGTAGTGGGAATGGTTGTAATTGGTATTATTATGACATTAACCGTTTCCTGGGTACTATCAAAAACGGCTTTAAAAGGCGTTCCAACTCACTACACACTTGAGTTACCGCCGTACCGTAAGCCAAAGGTTTGGAATACAATTGTACGTGCAACACTCGATAAATCAGTCTATGTTTTAAAGCGAGCTGTTGTTGTAGCTGCCCCTGCGGCTGCATTAACTTGGTTACTAGCTAATATTTTCATCGGTGACACAAGCCTGCTTATGTATTTTGTAAACTTCCTAGATCCATTCGCTAAAATGTTAGGGCTTGACGGCTTTATTCTAGCTGCGTTCATTCTTGGGCTACCAGCGAATGAGATTGTTATCCCGATTTTATTAATGTCTTATTTATCAACCGGAGCTTTAACTGAAATAGATGATTTTAATCAAATTAAAAATCTATTTTTAGAAAACGGTTGGACTTGGTTAACAGCTTTAAACACAATGTTGTTCTCACTTCTTCATTTCCCATGTGGAACAACACTGGTTAACATATACAAAGAAACAAAAAGTGCAAAATGGACATTCTTATCGTTTGCAATCCCTACTGTTATCGCCATTGTTGTGACATTCCTCTCTACACAATTGGTACATTGGTTAGGGCTTGTATAAAAACAAAGCATACATAGAAGGTATCCCCCTTCACATATGCTTTGTGCGAAAGAAACCTGAAATTATTCAGGTTTCTTTTTTTGTATATCTGTATTCCAAGGCTGTGCTCCATACGTTGTAATTTTTTTATGAATGTAGTATATGGCTCCCGGAAGAACTGCCATTAATATTGTGCAACTAATCCCTAATCCAGTAAACACCTTCCATCACCTTACTTTACTCTTTTTGGTAAGGCTGAACCTGAATGCTCAATTATCGGATGAACATGAACAGTAACCTCAGCATCACTAAAGTAATTTTCACCTTGATCCCAATTCTTACTTATTTTTTTCCACTCTTTATAATTATGCCGCTTATATACTTCCCCTAATTCTAATACATCTACCTTATATTTTTTTTGAACAAGCTTAATCGATTTTCGGATGCGTTTCTCCATTTCCTCCGAAATATCCTTCTCTAAACGTTTTTCATTCAAGACCTTTTTATGATCACTAAAGTGTAACTCAGCTATTGTACCTTCCAAAAATAAGTGAATATTAAACTTTGGTTTTGTAACATTCGTTGTAGATACTTTAATCTTCCGACGCAACTTATGAATTTCATATGTAATAAGTTGATTCTTTTTGCGAACGGTAAAAAAACCTCCAATTTTTTTACCTATTATATAATTCATCCCTAATGTTTCTTCCCCATTCAAACTACCTACACACTTATTATCCTTCCCGCGAAACAACGCTGCCCCGTTCATTTGTACACCTTGCTTTGTTAATTCAAGAATAGGTAGTACGAAACTTCGGCTCGCAATCATCTTTTCCTGAACCTCACCAATTCTTGCAGCCTCAATCATTTGGGCATTTTTTGGAGGATGTTCAGCTAACATATCAATATACTGCGCTGGTAAATTTTCAGGCTTAGCGCTCTGTTTCAAAATAGCTTCTGCATCTTTGTCAGAAACGAACAAACGAATATTTCGTCTCATCTCATGATCACGAATATATACATCTAACGTATTTTGCAAAACATACGGATTCGCCAGTAATTCTTTCGAAAAAATAATCACTTGTATATGCGGAAAAAATAATGTTCGACTAATTTTTTTTGCGATAATTCGTATTTGCTCAAAGACACTATCTGCCTTCGCACTAACATTAATATAATTTTCGCTATCCCCACCACCTTGGCCACCTTGCTGCGCTAACTTACTGGGAAGTACCATCTGATACGTCCCTTTCATAATTGGATTCGCTTTCTTTTTTTTCACAATATCATAGGCTGCCCCTACTACAAATCCTCTTTCTTCTATTTCTTCTAACTCAGAGCACCCACTGATAGATCCAGCTAAAATCATCAGCATTATCATTTTAAGAAGGTGTTTCATTTCTACCATTCCTTCTTTTTATTTTATATACAATAAAAACTAACAAAGGCGCTAACACGACAAACCCCATATCTATCCAAGCTAAATAAGTTCCGTAATTTGACAAGTCATTCAAACTACTAGGTAACATATTCACCATAAAAATAATCGGGGCACTTCCAAAAATGAAAACATGTTTCTTCACTTTTGGAAACATAGCACAAAATAATAAAGATGCGACGTCATAATACATGGCTGTAGTGTTATAAATAGTAATAATCCAAGTTGTAAAAAAAATTGCATCAAATCTTTCTAAAAACCCTCCACCAATTTCAATTTCTTTCCCTAATTCAATTGTTGGGTACGTCAATCCACGAGTTGTCATATACGTAAAAACACTAATACAAGTTACATAAATTAAAATGTACGACAGCACATTTACCATTACCGCTTTCGCAACTGCCATTGGTGCTTTTTTTGCCGCCTTATCATTTAACAACACAGCATAAAACAGAGCTACTTCAAATCCAATAAACGTAAAAATAGAATTCTTAACTCCAACAGCATATTGACTCACTTTCGTTTGAAAAGCTGGTAGTAAATTATTTATTTCCATTAAATTTATATTCAATAAAGAAAGAAGCACTATCGCAATTAAAACAATAGGTAAGAATAGGACATTTAACCTTAATAAGGCTGCTCTAGATCCTGCTATTCCATAAATAACAACTAATAAGAAGAAGAAAGACAGTAGTTGTATTGGTGTATCACTAAATAAATACGTTTGGGAAATAACTGAAATCATTCGCGATTCATATGCTGTCAACGCAGAAAATGTTAATACTAAAATGCTACTAATCGTATATGCAACAGGCTTTGTCAAATGCGCACTTGTATATTGAACAAAGTTTTGTTTCGGGAATAAAATAGCTACCCTCGTTACAAACCAACCTAAAACTGCACACACCAATCCACCCAAAAGCAAAATAATCCAACCGTCCGAAAATAAAGTTTGGTTAGCAATATCTCTTGGCATAGACAATGCCCCTATACCAATAATGGTCGATGATACCGCAAATCCAATTTCCCGAGATCCAATCTCTTCATCTCCATACTCAAATGGTTTCAATTATTTTCGCTCCTTTGGACGGATTGTAGAATCCTTCGTTTGTAAATATTCCGGTCTCTCTTTCAACATTGATTTTGGCAAACGAATAAGCTCTTCTTTCCAATCTTTATAAAACGCTGGAGCTATAGGTGTTGTATAAGGAATACCAACACTCTTCAAATTTGTAATATGAACCGCAAGTGCAATAAGTGCTAAAATAATTCCGTACAATCCAAAAGCAGTTGCTGCTAATACAAAGACGAAAAGTAAAATTCGAAACGTAATTGTGATGCTATACACTGGAAGTGAAAATGTAGCAATAGCTGTAACCGCAATAATAATAACTAAAAACGGATTTACAATTCCTGCATTCACCGCTGCTTCTCCAATTACAAGCCCACCTACAATCCCAATTGTTTGCCCCATCGGTTTCGGCAATCTAATTCCCGCTTCTCGTATTAATTCCATCGTTAATGCCATCATTAACGTTTCTATATATGCAGGAAACGGAACACCTTCTCTTGCCCCGGCAATCGAATAAGCCAATTTTGAAGGAATAAGTCCTTGGTGATATGAGACGAGCGCTACATACATCGCCGGCATTAAAACTGCAACTATACCTGAACCCATCCGCAAAATTCTTAATAAAGTCCCTATTACCCAACGCTCATAATGGTCTTCCACAGATTGAAAAATATCAACAAATACTAGCGGAGCTATAAGGGCAAACGGCGATCCATCCACCAAAATAGCTGCCTTTCCTTTCGCTAATGAGGCCACAATATTATCAGGCCTTTCCGTATTTAAAAACTGCGGAAACGGTGATAAATTATTATCTTGAATTAATTGCTCAATCGTACCCGTCTCAAAAACGACATCTGTCACTATTGATTGAAGACGCCGATCTAGCTCCTTTACAATGTAAGGATTAATAATGTCTTCTATATATATTAAAGTCACTTCTTTTTGGGATCTCTTTCCCATAATATAAGATTGAAATCTCAGTTTTGGGTCACGTAAACTACGGCGAATTAACATTTTATTCACGTTAATATCTTCATTTAATCCAATCCTCGGTCCACGTATTAAATCTTCTGTTACCGGCGGTTCTAAACTTCTTTTTTCCCAAGCTCTACTATTAATCACGATAGCTGTTTGAACATTATCAATTACTATAACTGTATCTCCCGCTAAAATCGCATTTATAATATCCGGAAACGTTGTCTTCTTACCAACTTCCGCAATAGAAATAAAACGATCCAATAACGTTTGAACTAAAGCTTCTTCTTTTTGTACTTCTTCATATTGCAATGTACGAACTACATATTTATAAACATTATCCTTATCTGTTAACCCACATAAAAAAATAACAGCACAGCGTGTAAAACTACCTGCAAGGGCAACTTCCCTAATTGTTAAATCATTAGGCGAACCTAACTCATCTCTAATTTCTTTCATAATTTCAAATAAGTTACCTTTTAACTCTAACAATTCCCCCACCTAACTTCCTTTTCAACAAGTTTTTAGTTAGATTCCGCTAATTGAAGAAAATATATACAAAAAAAGAGCTATCTCTTTTTTGAAGATAGTTCTAATACAAGGATTACTTTTCTACTATTATATTGTCTTTCTTTATCGATACACTTTTCGTGAACCAACTAACGATAAACATCACAATCATATTCATTAACAATGCGACTATTCCTACATTTAAATCTTTTATATATTGGGGGAAACCCGGAAACATTGTAGCTATAGTTGAACCAGATAAAGTAATATATGCGACCACTAACAGCCCAATCCCCATTCCTGCAATTGCCCCTTGCTTCGTAATAATCTGATGTGGAAACAAACTACATACAAGTGCTGGGAAAAGTTGTGTCACTATACTATACCCCATTAAAAGAAGTGCCCCTATCGTTTCTCCACCTTTAAAAGTGAACAAAACAGCTACAAGCGTTACTACCGGAACAAATAATTTCGCCGCTTTAGCGACCTGTCGATCCGAAGCAGTCGGGACCATTGTTCGGTAAATATTTTTCGCTAATAATGTAGAAGCGGCCATGACAAGCATAGAACCTGGAACCAATGCTGTTAAAACCCCAGCACTACCAATAATCCCAATAAACCAAGGATCAAAGGTTTGAAGAGCCAGACGGAATAACGAAAGGTCTACATCCCCTCCTTTTAATCCGGGAACTTGCAAGATAGCTGCAAACCCTGCAAAGAACACGAAAAGTAAAACTAAAGAATACAATGGCATAATTGCCGCATTTTTACGAAATACTTTTTCATTTTTTGCAGAGAAAGCAGAAGCGAATGTATGGGGCCACATATAGAAACCGAGAGCTGTTAATACAATCGTAGAAACAAACCAAGAAATGCTCATTCCTTCATCAGGTAAAGATAAAAAGCCTGGTTTTGCTGCTTCTACAGCTTCGAACATCGGCTGAAATCCTCCATAATAATGATATGGTAAATATATACCTAAAAACATAACGATAAACAGTATCATAATATCCTTCAAAGCAGCTGTCCAAGCAGAGCCATGTATACCTGAAACCATTACATATATCGTTATAACAATTGCGCCAATCCACACTGCAATAACTGGTGATACCCTTCCGTAAGAGGCTTCCGAAACGATAATTCCTAATCCTTTTAACTGTAAAACAAGGTATGGGATAATCGAAATAACCCCGATGATAGAAACGATAATGCCAAGTGTCTGACTCTTATATTTCTTCACAAAAAAATCCGGCTGCGACACAAGATTATGCTCTTTCGCATACTTCCAAACTGGCGGCAATAAAAAGTAAGATAAAATATAAGCTAATGCACCATAACCTAAAATATAGAAAGTAGGTGCTCCTTTACTATACGCCCATCCACTTCCACCTAAAAATGTGAACGTCGTATAAATTTCACCTGCCATAAGAAGAAAAACAAAAATAGTGCCAAATCCTCTTCCACCAACTGACCATTGCTCTAAATTCATATCTTTTCCATGTTGCGCCCGAATTCCTAAAAATAGTGCGAGAAACAAAAACAAAATAATGATAAGTAATGCGGTCATTTTACATCCCCCTTATTAGCAGGATCGAATACGTACACAATCCCCATACAAAGAGACGTAATGAGAACCGATAATAATACCCAAAATAATAAAAATGGCATCCCTAATATGTAAGGAGTAACTGAATTAGCAAATACAGGTCCAATAACTAAACAAAAAACTGGAATAAGCGCTAATACGTGTATTTTCTTCATCTCATTCTCCTTTACTTATGAAATTCATAATAGATGATACAAAAACTTCCACGCCAATCGGTAATGCATCTTCATCAATCGTAAAACGAGGGTGATGGTGAGGATATATAATTCCTTTCTCTTTATTTCCCGCTCCGATAAAAAAGAATGTCCCTGGTGCCTTTTGTAAAAACGCTGAAAAATCTTCCCCGGCCATCGTCGGCTGTAAACGAGTAACTCGTTCCCTTCCATAAAGCTGTAATGCTGTTTGCTCAATAATCTCTGTAACTTCATAGTCATTTACTACCGGTCGATATCCATATTCATAAGAAAACGTATATCCCGCTCCGTAAGCACCTGTCACATGCTTCACAATCTGCTCAATTCTTTGCTCTGTTTCTTCTCGCAATTCATGTCTTAAACTCCGCACTGTCCCTTCAATCTCCGCTTGTTCTGGAATCACATTATGAGTTGTCCCAGCATGAAATTGCGTAACAGATACTACAAGGGAATCTAACGGATTCGTGAGACGAGATACAATTTGCTGAATTTGTGTAACAACTTGTGTGCCGATGGCAATACTATCAACCGTTTCATGAGGGATTCCAGCATGTCCACCTTTTCCTTCTATCGTAATTTTAAAAACATCTGGTGCAGCCATTGCAGGACCATAAATTACACCTATTTTCCCAACCTCTAACGACGCCCAAAGGTGAGCACCAATAATATAATCCACACCTTCCATTACACCTGCTGCGACCATTTCCTCTGCACCTCCAGGAAAGTTTTCTTCAGCGTGTTGGAATAGAAAACGAATCTCCCCTTTCATCTTCTCTCTTTCTTCTACTAACTTATGTACGACTCCAAGTAATATCGCTATATGTCCATCATGACCACATGCATGCATCACACCTGGGTATGCAGAAATAAAATCAAACTCATTTTCTTCATGAATAGGAAGAGCATCCATATCAGCTCGAACTGCAACTATTTTACCAGGTTGCTTACCAATCAACCTTGCCATTACACTATATTTAGTAGGTCTTGACACTTCTAAATATGGGATTTTCCGAAGTATATCGAACACAAACTGCGATGTTTTCTCTTCTTGAAAAGATAGCTCTGGATACTTATGAAAATGTCTTCTCCACTCAACCAACTGATTCTTTGACAAAACAAGTTCTTTTGCAACATCCATTTCTCTTCTCTCCTCCTTCACCAAGTTAAATGTTATTATAACGTGAATCGCTAACTTTTAAAAGAATGTTCTGAATTTTCAATCTCAATAATTTAAAAATAAAAAGCCATCATAAAGATGACTTTTTCATTATTATAAAATAGTAATCGCTTGTTTCCCCATTTGCTCCCAAGCTTGCTCAAACTCTGTTCGCGGAACAGCCAAACGCGGATTGTTTTTAAGCGGATCATTTACATACACAAAGTTTTGATCATATCCAATTACTACTACACTATGCTCAAAATATGTAATTTTCACTTCGCCAGAGCTTGTTTTCCATGTTTCAAAACTACTCTCAGCTAATGGCTTAAACGTTGTATTAATAATGACCCATACCGGCGAACCAGAACTAACTACTTTATACATATCTTGCACGTCTCTACCTGTTAAATTAACTACTTTTTCAGGAACATATTTTTCCGCTAAATTAAAAATAGGTTGATTATATACACCATATCCTGGCTCTGCCTTCGTATAAATATTTCCAACGAACCCCTCATAAGGATTTCCACGTAAACCATTTTGTTCAAATGGAACACGATGAATTTCGCTAGCAAGTTGCATCTTATCTACTTGCACACCTTTATATTGTAGCAACATAGCTAAGCTTGTCACTTCACATCCACGAGGTAATTCTGGTAACTGCTTTATAAACGGAACATTTTCAATCATAGTCGCTTCTTTCATTTCAGATAGAAACTCTAAACGGAATACTTGCGCCTTTTGTATAATTTTATCTTTCCCTATAAAAAACGCGGCAGCAAGTATAATTCCAAAAACAAAAAGATATTTTAACTTTTTCATTTTAAACAAAACTCCATTAATTATTATTTTACAGACATACCTCCTATCATTGTACCTTTCTTCTTACTAGTTTGCTAGAAAGATTCTGTGAATTATTGTTCACAACTAAAACGTTACAAAATTCTAATTATTTTTAATAAAGAGAAAAAACAATATACTTTTCTGAATTATTTTGCTAAAATCAAAATAATTAACATAGTGAAGATATCACCTTGTTAATAAACATTCTTAGAGTATTTAGTCATAGTTCGTATTTTTACATACTCCATTCATTTCATAATAAATAAGCCGAGTATGTGTCACATCCCCCACTAATGATTAAAAACTCTGAATGAAAAGCAGTTTATACATACAAGAAAATAACGGGGTGAGGGCATATGAATCAACAAGTAGAACAAACAGATTTAAAACGAACAATGAAAAGTAGACACCTATTTATGATTGCACTTGGTGGTGTTATCGGAACTGGCCTATTTATGGGATCTGGTCAAATCGTCCATAATGCTGGTCCTGGTGGAGCTATTCTTGCATTTTTAGTCGGTGGATTTGTTATGTATTTAACGATGTTATGTCTTGGTGAATTATCCGTTGCTATGCCAGAAGCAGGTTCATTCCAAAGCTATGCAAGCAAATTTATTTCACCTGGTTTTGGGTTTGTTGTCGGTTGGATGTATTGGTTAAATTGGGCGGTTACAGTTGGAGTAGAGTTAACAACTGTAAGTATTTTAATGAAACGTTGGTTTCCAGACGTTTCTTCGTGGATTTGGTGTGTTACATTTGCAGCAGCACTCTTCCTTGTAAACGCTTTATCAGCAAAAGCATATGCAGAAGCAGAATTTTGGTTCGCAAGTGTAAAAGTCGCAACTATTGTTGTTTTCATCGTACTCGGTGGCGCAGTTATGTTCGGTCTACTAGACTTTAACGGAAAACCAGCTCCAATGCTTCACAATTTCACTGAAAATGGCGGATTATTTCCAAATGGTGCATTAGCTGTTCTTCTTACGATGATTACAGTAAATTACTCCTTCCAGGGAACAGAATTAATCGGAATTGCTTCAGGAGAAAGTGAAAATCCTGAAAAAACAATTCCTAAAGCAATCAAAAATACCATTTGGCGAACTTTATTCTTCTTCGTCCTAGCAATATCAGTTGTTGTAGGTTTACTCCCGTGGCAAGAGGCTAATCTAGTCGAAAGTCCATTTGTACTTGTATTTGATGTGGCTGGTGTTCCATATGCAGCAGACATTATGAACTTTGTTATTATTACAGCTGTATTATCCGTGGCCAATTCTGGTTTATACGCAAATTCTCGTATGCTTTGGGCTATGGCAAAACAAGGAATGGCAAGTCCAGCATTTACGAAGTTAACGAAAAAAGGTGTGCCACTCAACGCATTAATTTTCAGTCTAATCTTTGCAAGTTTGTCTCTATTAACAAGTGTATTTGCGGCAGATACTGTCTTTTTAATTTTAACATCTATCGCAGCAATGGCTGCCGTTGTCGTTTGGATGTCAATTGCGGCTTCACAGTTTTTCTTCCGTAGAAATTTCGTGAAAAACGGTGGCGACATAAATGATTTAAAATATCGTACACCACTTTATCCGCTTGTTCCAATCGTAGCGTTCTCACTCAATTTCATTACATTTGTTAGTTTAGCTTTCATCCCAGATCAGAGAATCGCTCTTTATTGCGGCATTCCATTTATGATTATTTGTTACATTTTATACCAAGTAAAATATAAAAAAGTTGTCACAATTGAACATCAAATAAATATAAAACAAGAAATAAACTAAATATACAAAATATTCAGCTATCTTCTTTATAATAAGATAGCTTTTTTCTATTTCTTGGATATCCTGGTATAACTTTATTTATCTTAAAATTTTTACAATCACGTTTTTCTCTGGAAAATAGTTTACAATGTAATCAAGTTACAAATGATATTCACCTTAAAAAGTGTGCATTTGTGTCTATTTTTTAACAATATATCAAAAACTATTGCCTTCTATAAATTAATAGGTTTATATTGTTTTATTGGCATAGTTTCAATCCAAGGAGAAAGGAGATTTTCAATCGTGCAACTAAAGAAAGCATTTTGGAAGTTGGCTTCGCTTCTTCCGTTATCATTACTTCTGTTCCTCGGCGGCTGTGATAAGAAACTCGCAGTATTAAATCCGCAAGGACCTGTTGCAAAAGCACAGTATGATTTAATTGTTTGGTCATTCTTGCTTATGTCATTAATTATCGCAATTGTATTCATCCTGTTTACAGTCATCTTGATTCGTTATCGTGAAAAACCAGAGAATATGGACTACGAGCCACCTGAACAACACGGTAACACATTATTAGAAATTATTTGGACGCTTGTTCCTGTTATTATCGTTATCGCATTATCGATCCCAACAGTAAAAGCAACTTACGCTTCGGAAGAGGTTCCGAAAGAGTCCAAACATATTAAACCAGTTGAAATTTATGTTACATCTGCAAACTGGAAATGGTTATTCAGTTACCCAGAGGAAAAAATTGAAACCGTTAACTATTTAAACATCCCAGCTGGTGTACCAATTCAATTCAAACTGACTTCTGTCGGCCCAATGAATGCTTTCTGGGTACCAGAACTTGGTGGTATGAAGTACACAATGGATGGCATGATTATGGACCTTTATTTACAAGCTGATAAGCCAGGTTCTTACCTAGGCCGTAGCGCGAACTTCTCTGGTGAAGGATTCACTCACATGGAGTTCGAAGTTGAAGCAAAAACTAAAGAGAAATATGACAAGTGGGTTAAAGAAGTACAACAAACTGCTCCTAAACTAACAGAAGATAAGTACAACGAAATTGTTAAACCTGGTGTAGTTGGTCGTATGACATTCTCTAGTCACCACTTAAGTTATGTAGATCCGAAATCACTTGAATATTGTGATTACAACTACTACAAAAACAAAAAAAAATAATAGCTATAATTCCAACAGATTGGAGTGAACACAGTGAAGCTTGATGAATTCTTTGTCACAGGTGACCCGATTATTTACGGTGCAGACGCTTCTATCGTTCTTGTGACATTAGCAATCATTTTCGTACTAACAAAGTATAAAAAATGGAAATGGCTTTGGGACGAATGGTTAACAACTGTTGACCATAAAAAAATCGGAGCCATGTATATTATTTCTGCGGTTATCATGTTATTCCGTGGTGGTATGGATGGTTTAATGATCCGTGCACAGTTAACATTCCCAGAAACAACTTATTTAAACGCTGAACACTATAACGGAATCTTCACAACACATGGTACAGTAATGATTCTTTTCATGGCAATGCCATTCGTTATGGGATTAATGAACCTTGTAGTACCATTACAAATTGGTGCTCGTGACGTTGCATATCCGTTCTTAAATGCTTTAAGTTTCTGGTTATTCTTTGTCGGAGCAATGTTATTCAACATCGCTTTCGTAATCGGTGGTTCTCCAGACGCTGGGTGGACTTCTTACTTCCCAATGGCAGGTACAGAGTTTACTTCTGGTGTAGGAAATAACTACTACGCAATTGCATTACAGATTTCAGGTCTCGGTACGCTAATGACCGGTATTAACTTCCTTGTTACTATCTTAAAAATGCGTACACCTGGTATGACTTTAATGAGAATGCCAATGTTTACTTGGTCAATCTTAATTACAACAATTATCATTATTTTCGCTTTCCCAGTATTAACAGTTGCTCTTGCATTAATGACATTTGACCGTCTATTCGATGCTCACTTCTTTACGATGGCGAGCGGCGGTATGCCGATGTTATGGGCCAACCTGTTCTGGGTATGGGGTCACCCTGAAGTATATATCGTTATTTTACCGGCATTCGGTATTTTCTCTGAAATCATTAGTACATTCTCACGTAAACGTCTATTCGGTTACAGTGCGATGGTATACTCAATGGTTGCAATTTCTTTACTAAGTTTCGTCGTATGGCTTCACCACTTCTTCACGATGGGTGCAGGTCCAGCGGTTAACTCGTTCTTCTCGATTTCGACAATGGCGATTTCGATTCCAACCGGTGTTAAGATCTTTAACTGGTTGTTTACACTGTATAAAGGACGTATTCGTTTTACAGTTCCAATGCTTTGGTCATTGGCATTTATTCCAAACTTCGTAGTCGGTGGGGTTACAGGGGTTATGCTTGGTATGGCAGCAGCTGATTATCAGTACCATAACAGCTACTTCCTAATCGCTCACTTCCACTACGTATTAATTGCAGGTACAGTATTCGCTATGCTTGCTGGATTCACATTCTGGTATCCAAAAATGACTGGTCATATGTTAAATGAACGCCTAGGTAAATGGACATTCTGGATCTTTATGAGCGGATTCAACATCTGTTTCTTCCCAATGTACTTCTTAGGTTTAGACGGTATGACTCGTCGTATGTACACTTACTCTGAAAGTCTTGGATGGGGATGGCTAAACCAAATCGCATCTGTTGGTGCGGTAATGATGGGTATTGGCTTCCTACTTCTTTGCTACAACGTAATTTGGAGTGCACGTCACGGTGAACGTGACACAACTGGAGATCCATGGGATGGTCGTACACTTGAATGGGCAACTCAATCTCCTGTACAACATTACAACTTCGCGAAGCTTCCTGAAATTAAAGAAGCTGATGCTTTCTGGTACATGAAGAAACGCGGAGAAACAGTTACACCAGCAGCAGAAGATTTAAAACCAATTCACATGCCAAGTAACTCTGGTGTGCCTATTATTGCGTCTTTATTCTTCGGTCTTGCAGGTTTCGCATTAGTATTTAGCTGGTTCTGGCTTGCAGCAATCGGCGGCGTTGGTATTTTAGCTTGCTTAATCTATCGTTCATTCGATTATGACGATGGTTACTACGTAAGTGTTGATGAAATTAAAGAAACAGAACATATAGCATGAGAGGTGAAATGACATGGCGGCTTTAGATAAAAGCTTACCTTTGGAATATCAATCCGAACAAAGCAGATTGAATATCCTAGGATTCTGGATTTTTCTTGGGGCTGAAATTATGCTGTTCGCAACACTTTTCGCCTCTTATCTAGTCCTTGCTGGTCGTACGGCAGATGGCCCAACTCCAGCGCAACTGTTTGAACTTAAAACGCTTTTAATTCAAACATTACTACTTTTAACAAGTAGTTTCACATGTGGTATCGTAATTCACGAAATGCGTAAGCACAATCAAAAAGCAATGCTTGGATGGTTTGTCCTTACATTACTTTTAGGTGCAGGCTTCCTATTCTTCGAGATTGAAGAGTTCATTATGTATATTGGTGAAGGCGCAACAATTCAAACAAGTGCCTTCCTATCTGGATTCTTCGTTCTTCTTGGAACGCACGGAGCCCACGTAACAGGTGGTATCATTTGGGCAATTTGTGTTATTATCCAAATTTTAAAACGAGGTTTAACACCAGTTACAGCTCGTAAAGTATTCATTATCAGCTTATACTGGCATTTCCTTGATTTAGTTTGGGTCTTTATTTACACACTAGTTTACTTGAACGGGATGGTGGCGTAAATGAGTCAAAATAACAATCAAGCAAACGGGCATGCGCATAGCGGATTCCCTTGGTCACACGTTTTCGGATTTATTTTATCGCTTGCACTAACGTTTCTAGCACTATACGTGGCACTTTACACAAGCCTGCCACTTTCAACGATCTTAACAACTATTATCATAATGGCTGTTGCGCAAGCGTTGTTACAATTAATCATGTTCATGCACTTAAAAGAAGGAGAAGGAAGAGTTCAAATTCTTACTATGATCTACAGTTTCTTCGTTGCAACTGCAACAGTTGGTTTAACTGTATGGATCTTCTTCTCAATGTAATGTACATGAAAAAGACTGCTGAGATTCCTCAGCAGTCTTTTTTTATGCTCTCCCCTATTACATCCACATTACGGAATTAACAACAGAATCATGAAAAATATACTTATTATGACAAATGTTAAGAAAACTCTTTCTTTATGAAATCGAATCCATATGCGTTGCTTTTCTACCTATTATATGGCTAAATAGGTACTATATTTATTTGAAGGGAGAGAACGCAATGGAACATCACACTTCTGTTCTATCACTTATGGTTGTCGTTGCAATCGCGTTTTTCGTTCCCCTTTTGTTACAACGCTTTAAATTAAAAGCACTTCCTGTCGTTGTTGCAGAAATCATCGCAGGAATCTTTGTAGGTAAAAGTGGGTTTAATATTATTGAACCAGATATGTGGCTTCAAGTCTTATCGACACTAGGATTTATCTTTCTTATGTTTTTAAGCGGTTTAGAAATTGATTTTTCTATCTTTAAACAAAAAGGGAAAAAGAATACGACAAACGAACCAAACACATTCCAAGCAGCAAGTATTATCTTCTTCTTTATTTTCATCTTATCTTATGCCCTATCATTACTATTCGTATGGCTAGGATTTGTAGATAATGCAATGTTTATGACTTTAATTATTTCAACAATTTCTTTAGGTGTTGTCGTTCCAACATTAAAAGAGAATAACTTAGGAAAAACAGCAATTGGACAAATCATTTTATTAGTCGCTGTTATTGCAGATTTAGTTACAATGATTTTACTCGCTGTATTCGTCGGATTAAATTCCGAAAGCGGCCAAAGCATGTGGCTCCTTCTCCTTCTATTCGGCGCTGGTATTGTTATTTACTTCATTGCAAAACGCTTTAAAAACATTCCATACTTAGATAGCTTAAAAGCTGGTAGTGTACAAATTGATACACGAGCTGTTTTTGCACTCATCTTAATATTAGTTGGTTTATCTGAATCGGTTGGAGCAGAAAATATTTTAGGTGCCTTCTTAGCAGGTGTACTCGTATCGTTATTATCACCAAATGAAGATATGGTTGAAAAACTTGATTCCATCGGATATGGTTTCTTCATTCCTATTTTCTTCGTAATGGTTGGTGTAAATTTAGAGGTTTGGTCTATTTTCAAAGAACCTTCTAGTATGCTCATGATCCCAATTTTAATTGTAGGACTCTTTATCTCAAAACTGTTACCATCACTCGTTTTACGAAAATGGTATCCACGTAATATCGTACTGGGGAGTGCCATCTTATTAACATCGACACTTTCTTTAGTTATTGCAGCTGCACAAATTGGTGAAAAACTAGGAATCATCAGTCCAAGTTTATCTGCTTCCCTTATTTTAAGCGCAGTTATTACTTGTATTTTCGCACCTATATTATTTAAAAAGATGTTCCCGAAAGTAGAAACGCCAAAGCCAAAAGTTTCTATTATTGGTGCGAGTAGAATTACCCTTCCGTTATCACTTGATTTAAAACGAGAAGATTATGACGTAACACTATATATGATGCGTCAAAATAAAATAAATGATGAGGAAGCGAAATCACATGACTTCCCTATCGTGAAATTAGATGACATCACAATTGCATCATTAACTGAACAAACAGCATTTCATGCAGACCGCGTTGTTGTTGCAACAAGCGATGATGAACAAAACTTATTATTAGCAGAACATGCAAAAGAGCTAGGTGTTGAACATGTTATTGCAAGTGTAGAAGATCCACTTCTACAAGAAAAAGCAACGCAAGAACATATCGCCGTATTCTCAACAATTAACTCTACACGTATTTTATTGCGTGCACTAATTGATAAACCAAGTCTCGTTCGCTTAATTACAACAGCAAATGAAACAGTCCGTGAAGTTGAACTACGGAGTAATAAATATAACGGCGTTGCACTTCGTCGCCTTCCATTTTTAGGCGATGTACTAGTCATTCAAATTTATCGTGGGAATACAGCATTAATTCCACATGGTGATACAAGACTACAACACGGTGATACATTACTTGTAACAGGCTCAAAAGAACATATCGATACACTAAAAAGCATATTAGAATAGAAAAATGCCCCTCACATAATTGAGGGGCATTTTTTTCCATTTTATATGGTAAAATGTTACTATCATATATTATGGGGATGGATCACATTATGTCTATTGTAACTTTAGCTCTCTTATTATTAGCGGAAGTACTCGTTGCCATTATTCTCATCGGTGTTAGCATTGAAATTTGTAGTTACGGATGGAAAAAATCGAATGGAATAAAATACTCTTGCCTCTTACTTTCACTCCTTCTCGGAACTGCTAGCATACTCGGACTTTTCGCCGCACCTGCCTATTTCTTTATACAACTAACAGAAAAGGGTTTATAAGAAAGGATGTTAATATGATTACCGTGAAAAATATTGATGGATCTGAAACTTACGTATTACGTCAAAAAATTTTACGCCCGAGTCAAACATTAGCAGATTGTAAGTACCCTTCCGACTATGAAACAGACAGCTTTCACTTAGGCGCATTTATAAACGATAAACTGGTTAGTATCGCTTCCTTCTCAAAGGAAATATACCCTGACTTACCAGCCGGTATTCACTATCGTTTACGAGGAATGGCCACATTACCTGAATTTCGAAACAACCACGCTGGAAGCTCCTTAATTCAGAAGGCAGAACAAATATTACAAGAACGTCAAGCAAATATATTATGGTGTAATGGTCGAGTTACTGTAGCTGACTATTACAAGCGCCTAGGCTTTCAGGAACATGGTGAAATCTTTGAAATTGAACCGATTGGTCTTCATAAGATACTATATAAAAGGATATAAGAAAAGCTTTCCGCAATACGGGAAAGCTTTTCTTATATTTCAATCTTCATTTTTTATTTTTTTCATATATATGTATATAAACAAACTAGGAACTAAAAAACAAGCAAACATAATAAGTCCTGTCATACTAATTTCCTTTATCGAAATATCTGGTGTTACAATAATACAAATAGCTAAAATTCCAATAACAATACTTACCGGAATGAATAATAGCTTCATAAAATAACTACGTGGTACTCCCCCTGTATGCTCATACACTTCCACTGAATTTTTCAGATTTAAAAAGTTAATAACTATTATCCCGCCCATAAATACCATTAATAAATCTGAAACACTTTCATATCCTGCCCCTTGCAAAACGTAGCGATAAAAAACAATACCTAGTATGATGATATTTTGTAAGATAAAAACTAGTCTAATATGTTTTAGCCCCTCAATCATTAAGCGTTCATCTTTCACGATTTTCATCCTATCACTCCTTTTCCTCCCAAAACAAATCATTCAATGTTTTATCTACCGCATAACAAATTTTCAAACATAAATCTAAAGACGGGTTGTATTTCCCCTTCTCAATTAAACTAATCGTTTGCCTTGTAACGCCTACTTTTTCTGCTAATTGTTGCTGTGTTAAATCTAACTGAACACGCGCGACTTTTATTTTACTTACAGCCATTCATGTTCCTCCTCTACCTTTAGTGTAACATATATATTCCATTAAGTAATTTATAATTTACGTAATTAATTTAAGTTTCACTTTATTATACACAAAAAAGGAGCCTCTCATAAGAAGCCCCCTCTCCTATATCTATATTATAAGAATAAATGACATCCAAATAAAATTGTAAATAAGTATAGTAACGGATGGACTTCCATCCCTTTCCCTTTCACAATCTTTAAGACTGGATACACTAAAAATCCAATTGCTATTCCATTCGCAATACTAGACGTTAACGGAATACCAACGAAAATTAAAAATGCTGGTAATGCATCTTCAAATTCATTCCAATTAATATCACGAAGACTTTGTGCCATTAAACTACCTACAATAATTAATGAAGGAGCTGTAATAGCAGCTACGCTTGATAAAGAAGCAATAACAGGGCTGAAGAATGCCGTTATAATCGTTAGACCGACAACTACAATACCTGTTAATCCTGTTTTACCACCCGCAGCAATACCAGCTGAGGATTCAATCGTCGCTGCTGTTGGGCTTGTTCCAAAGATAGAGCCTGTAGTCCCACCAATTGCATCTGCAATAAACGCTTTACCAAAACGTTTCTCTGTATTATCTGTAATTAAACCTGCTTGTTTAATTAAACCGAGTAATGCACCTGTTGTATCAAATAACAGTACAAGTAAAAATGAGAATACAACGCCATATAATCCGTATTCAATTACATCTGAAAAGGCATTGATTGGATTTGAAACGATAATACCCTCTGGTAAATGAGGCATCGCAACAATTTTATCCGTGAACTTCAGTTGCCCTGTAAAGAAGGCGATAACTCCTGTCACAATCATACTAATAAATAATGCACCACTCACACGTAATGCCATTAATACCGCCGCTAATATTAAACCAATTAGAGTTAAAATAACGGCTGGAGAATGGAAGTCACCAATCGTAACTAAGTTAGATGGATGATCAACGATAATTCCAGATAGACGTAATCCAATAAAAGCAATAAATAACCCAATTCCACCTGCAATCGCATGTTTTAAACTGTCAGGAATTGCGACAATTAGCTTTTGCCTAAATGAAGTGAAAGATAATAAAAGAAAAATAATACCTGTTACAAATACTGCTGAAAACGCAATGACATATGTAATCCCCTCTGCCTGTTGAACAACAGAATAAGCAAAATACGCATTCATTCCCATAGCTGGAGCAATAACAATTGGATAGTTAGCTAAAAACGCCATACATAGCGTCCCTACAACTGTCGCAATAATAGTTGCCGTAAAAGCTTGATCAAATGGTACACCTGCATCAGATAATATTTTCGGATTGATGACAAGAATATACGCAAATGTAAAAAAAGTTGTGATGCCAGCTAAAAGCTCTTGCTTCACAGAAGTGTTATATTTTTGTAATTGAAACATGGTTATGTACCCTTCCTACATCTGAATTATTATCACACATTCTTTTCTTACTAGTATGTGAGAAAATATAATACTTAATCTTAACAATCAATAAAAAGAAGAGTCAATATATTCAATAATAGTTCGAATTTTAAGTTTAAGTCTGACAAGTACAACTATAGTACAGTTTATAATGATTATTTTTGTAGCATAACAGATAGAAATGTTTTATAATTTGAAATAGTTAAATATTTAGCAAACGCATTCAAATATCGTTCACTCTACAAGGGGGATTCTTCTTATGCAGCAAACAAACAAATCTGGAACTTTAAACCGAGGTTTAAAAGAACGACATATTACTTTAATGTCACTCGGTTCAGCTATTGGCGTTGGACTATTTTTAGGATCTGCCTCCGCTATTAAACTAGCTGGTCCTTCTATTCTACTAGGCTATATGATCGCTGGACTCGTTATTTTTTTCATTATGCGCGCACTCGGAGAAATGGCAATTGAACAACCTGTTGCCGGTTCTTTTAGTAAATATGCTTATGATTACCTTGGACCACTAGCTGGCTATATTACCGGCTGGAACTACTGGTTCTTATGGGTTGTTACTTGTATGGCTGAAATTACAGCAGCTGGCATTTACATGCAGTACTGGTTCCCAGATATCCCACGCTGGACTTGGGCTTTACTCGCTCTATTATTAATGAGTGCTTTTAACTTCTTATCCGTAAAAGTATTTGGAGAACTTGAATTTTGGTTTGCTCTCATCAAAATTGTCACAATTATCTGTATGATAATTGTTGGAGCTGGTATTATTTTATTCGGATTCGGAAACGGCGGTATCGCTACTGGCATTTCAAACCTTTGGTCACATGGTGGCTGGTTCCCAAATGGTTTTTCTGGATTACTACTCTCCATGCAAATGGTGTTATTCGCTTATTTAGGTGTTGAATTAATCGGTGTTACAGCGGGGGAAGCTCAAAATCCGAAAAAAACACTCGCAAAAGCAATTGATAACGTATTTTGGAGAATATTACTGTTCTACGTTGGGGCTCTATTCGTTATGATGGCAATTTATCCATGGAATGAACTTGGTGAGAAAGGAAGTCCATTCGTATTAACATTCCAGCAAATCGGTATCGCAAAAGCAGCAGGGATTATTAACTTTGTCGTATTAACAGCAGCTCTTTCTTCTTGTAATGGTGGTTTATTTAGTACAGGCCGTATGCTATTTACATTAGCTCAGCAGAAAAAAGCTCCTGAAAGATTCGGTCGTTTAAATAAAAATGGCATTCCAAGTCAAGGAATTGTAGCAACGGCAATCGTTTTACTCATTGGCGTTATATTAAACTATCTTGTACCTGCAAAGGTATTTACATGGCTCACTAGTATTTCAACTTTCGGAGCAATTTGGACTTGGGGCATTATATTAGTCGCTCAAATCAAGTTCCGTAAAAGTTTACCTGCGCAAAACAAACAAAAGTTATCGTATAAAATGCCTTTATACCCAATAAGTTCATACTTCTCACTCGCTTTCCTTGCACTAGTCTTATGTATAATGGCGTATTCAGAAGATACAAGAATTGCATTGATTGTTGGCCCAATTTGGCTGATTGGTTTAGCTATTGTGTATTACATGAAAGGTTTTCATAAAATTGATGAAACACCTAATTCAAAAATTAGTTAAACAAAACATCCCTTCCTTATTACTTGGAAGGGATGTTTTTATATCTATATAAATATTTCTCAACAAAATTCACGGTATTTTTACAATTTTTTAATATTTTTTATGTTTTCCGTCTTTATTTTTACAGAAAAATAAATTACATTATTAAAGCACATATATTTATTATTAGGGGGATTCTTCTATGAAGAATAAAAAATGGATTACATTTTCTTTAGCAACAGCAATTACACTAAGTATAGGGGCTTCGTTCATACCATCTACTTATGCCGAAAGCTCTGTAGACCCAGCTCCTGAAATTGCTGCAAAAGTTGTAAATCAAAACAATGGGAAGAAAGTATTATTCGATAATACACACGGTCAAACGGCTGGGACAGCTGACTGGGTTATTGATGGTGGCTTTTCTGATTTCGGAAACGGCATTGCCCAAAACGGATATCATGTAAAAGAACTACGTAAATCAACACCGATTACATACGAAGATTTAAAAGGCTACAATGTGTTTATCGTTCCAGAAGCAAATATTCCTTACAAAAAAGCTGAACAAGATGCTATGTTACAATACGTGAAAAATGGCGGTAGTATCTTCTTCATTGCCGATCATTATAATGCAGATCGTAATAAAAATCGGTGGGACTCTTCTGAAGTATTTAACGGATATAGACGCGGTGCTTGGGATAATCCAGCAAAAGGAATGTCTAACGAAGAAGCCAATTCACAAGCTATGCAAGGAGTAGAAAGCTCTGATTGGCTATCTGACAACTTCGGTATTCGATTCCGCTATAACGCAATCGGCGATGTTTCCGCTAAAAATATTGTATCACCTGAACAATCATTCGGAATTACAGAAGGGGTTTCATCTGTAGCAATGCATGCTGGTTCTACTTTAGCAATTACAAATCCAAAACTAGCAAAAGGACTTGTTTATCTTCCAGAAAACCCATCAAAATGGAATAACGCTGTTGATAGCGGTGTGTATAACGGCGGTGGTGTTGCAGAAGGTCCTTATGCTGCTATCGCAAAAGTAGGTCTTGGAAAAGCTGCCTTTATCGGTGACTCTTCTCCTGTTGAAGACGCTACGCCAAAATACGTTCGTGAAGACTCTGGCCAAACAAAGAAAACTTACGATGGATATAAAGAAGAAAACGATGCTATCTTACTAGAAAATATCGTAAATTGGCTATCGAATAAAGAAACATTTACAAGTTTAGATCAAGTAAATGGTTTACAACTTGATTTACCAACCACTTTACAAACATTTGAACAACCAAGCTTATCAACTGAGCCACAACCTGAACCTTGGAGTGCGCCAAATGCAGGTTATCAATGGTTTAATACAAATACTTTTAAACCTGGTTCATATGGCTATAACGGTGCAGTAACAGCAAATGACTACGTAGTTACACACCCTAGCACTCTACCAAACAATGAAGTGTTCCAAATCAAAATCCAAGTAAATAACTTATTACCAAACACAACATACAATAATTATTCTTTAGGTATATTCACTACTGGCGGTACACAAGTGGCAAAAGTCCAAAATACAAACGGCACTTGGCCATCTACTTTTGGATATAGTAGTGCATTTTCTTTCACAACAAACAGCTTAGGTTCTGCTGAGAAGATTGTGAACGTACAAATCGATCCAAATACGACTGGACAAGCAACACTTCGTCTACGCCAAAATACAACAGCAAAATATAGTGAGACTGTAACGATTAATAAGAAATAATGAAAAAGGCAATCCGGATATGGATTGCCTTCTTCTACTTCTCTTCTTTTGAGAAAAACATCCTTGAAATAACGATGCCTATACTTCCTACGATTAAGAATAACACTGCCCTAATCATCATTGAAACTTCTGGTAAGTCTAGAAGGAATAGCTTTCCTATCGTTACGACTAACACGACTAAGCCGGCATATAATATTTCATTCATATTTTTATTCCGTCCAAGCCAAACTGCAAATAATGCATATACCATCCATAATAACGATACAGATACGCTTATTATACTTCCATCTGTAGAAAGCACTTCACCGACTCTAGTGATTGCAATAAATACGATAACCATAAACCAATAGAGTGTTATTGAATAAACATATTTTCCAAAGCTCATCAACACATCTTTCGCTCGTTTCATGCAGTAATAAAATGTACCTATTAAAATAATATGAGCAACAAAGCCTGCCGAAATAAATTGATCAAACGGGCTAAAAATAGTCTGTATCATTCCAATTGCGTAAACCGTCGCACTAACATACAATTTTATCTGCTGTTTTCCTTTAATAGAAGTCACCATACCGAGGAAACCTTGTAATAATAGTACAATCGCTGCATTCACTAAACTATACTCATATAAGATTGCTAAACTAAATGCCCCCATTGCGAAACCAAATAAAAGATTTGTAAATGTAGAATGTCTATTCTTCCTATATTCAAACACGAACATAATAGCGTGCACGAGTGCACTAATCATTAATCCCCATGTTGTAAATTCAGGTATTTTTGAAATGGCTAATATGAAGAAAACGGCATTCGCACTAAATATCGCCAAGCGTGGCTCTACTATAAAACTTCTCTCCGTGAACATATGCCAAAATAATAGTAAGTGAATCAAACCATAAACTACTGTTAACTGTACTTGCAAATCCTCTACTAACATTGACATAACAGCAAAGAAGACCAAAAGAACAATAGCAGCGACAGCATAAGAAATCATGTATAAATACTGATAACGATTTTTCAACGCATACCATAATAAGCTAAGTGTTAGTACCGTCTCATATCCAAAGAAAATATACGGATTAGGAGTCGTACTATTTAATAAGAATGGCACGAAGAAAGCTCCTACCGCTACGAAAATAGTAAGATATTCCGATTGATACCTCTTCGCTACATAAATACCTAAAATGACCCATGCAATATTACACACAAATGCAACACTTGCTGGAATAAATCCATATAAATAATGTGCCGCAAATGTTGTTAAAACTATACCTGTAATACTTCCTCCTGCTAATACTAACCCTAATGCTTGCCGCTCTCGTTTAATTTGAATATCCCCTATATAATAAAAACCGATAGATAGGACAATGCCAAACACAATTCGTATTGCAGGTGTTAATAATCCAGCATCTACCCCTGCTTTAAATAACCAGATTACTCCAAGTAACATAATGCCGACAAATACGCGTGGTAACCAAGTTTGGCAAAACTTTATAATATTAAATGGTTCTGGTTTAAAAGCAGATATATCCACTTGTTTTACCTCACGTTCTTGCACAGGCTCTTTTATTGTAACTACTTCTTCTTTCTGTTTTTCCTCTATTACCGTTTCAATATATTCTTTCTTTCCCTTACTAACATGTTGCTGAGCATTTTCTATTTCTATTTCTCTTTGTTTTGCTTTCAATTCAAAGAGTGCTTCTTGAATCGTTTCAATTGCCGTTTCGAGTGCTTCTATTTTCTTATTCAAATCCTCCTTCATACGCTCCCCCCTCATCAATCTGTTCGAAACCTATATATTACCAATTACCTATATCATACTCTTAGTCTATTCATTTTCAATACTATTTTTCCAAAAAAGAAAGGTGTTTTCCGAAATCGGAAAACACCTCTTACTTATTTCTTCTTATTTAAAACACTACTCACAATAACACCAATACAAGCACCTATAATAGCTGGAATAATCCACCCAACACCTTCTGTATAAAACGGAATGTATTTCAATACTGATGTCCACTGATTCATCATTACATTTTTATTGAAAATATCAATTGCACTAAATACCGCTACAATCACAATTGTAACAGGATATATGCATACATACTTCCCAATATACTTATGGAATAGACCTAAAATAATAAGCGTTAATGCAGCTGGATAAATAAATCCAAGAATCGGTACTGATACTTTTAAAATTTGTGTTAATCCTAAATTAGCTAAAATCATACTAATAAAACTTAATATAAATGCCCAAACTTTATACGCCACTTTCGGAAATGCACTTGCGAAAAATTGGCTACAAGATGTAACAAGTCCGATTGAAACACATAAACACGCGATCGTAAAAATAAGACCTAATAAAACGACTCCGCCTTGTCCAAATAATGTAGTCATCACTTGTGCTAATACGTTCGCCCCATTATCAAATGTACCTAACGAACCGCTAATTGAACCAACATATCCAAGTATGACATAAATAATAGATAATAATAGTCCTGCCCCAATTCCAGCAATACTCATATATTTTGCTAAACCTTTATCATCTTCAATACCTTTTGCACGAAGAGCATTTGCAATCACAATCCCAAAAATTAAAGCTGCTAATGCATCCATCGTTAAATATCCATCTAAAAACCCTTGGAACATAGGCGCTTGTCCATAGTTTCCAGCAGCCTCTTTCACACTACCTACTGATGTAAACATACTCTTTATAAAGATAAGAGCAATCATACCTAATAATAACGGTGTTAAAACCTTTCCGAACAACCCCATTAATTTAGACGGTGATAAACTTAACCAGTACACAATACTAAAGAAAATAACTGTGTAACATAATAAGACTACGCTACCTGCTTCCGAGAATAGCTGACCCGGTCCCATCTCAAAAGCTAGACTTCCTGCACGTGGTATGCCAAGGCCTGGTCCAATAAATAAATACACGATACACGGAAAAATAAGCGCGAATGAAGAATGAACCCTACCCGCTAACGTTTGAAAACTTCCTGCTTTCGCAATCGCAATAACTCCCAATATAGGAAGACCTGTTGCTGATATAATAAACCCTACTAATGAAATCCACACATGTTCTCCTGCTTCATACCCAAGGAAAGGCGGGAATATAAGATTCCCCGCTCCAAAGAACATCGAGAATAACATAAGACTAATAAGTAAAATTTCTTTTTTCTGTAACAATTTCATTTCTTTCTCCTTCTTCAATTTCATCTCTTATGAAATCCATTTCATATATACAAAATAAGCGCCAATCCGCTTTCTTACAAAGAAAACATAGTCCATAGTCTAACATAAAAGAAACACCCATTCTATAGCTATCCCTCTTTTCCAATTTCTTCTGAAAAATCAACCTTTATTGACTTATAATAGTTAATAAAGTAAAATATTAAATGTACAAAATTATTAACTTTGTTTTTGTTTGTGTCAGGAGGAAAATAACATGGAATCAGCGATACAACTAGAAAGAGAACAACAAAGAAAAAAGAAACATCCTCCAGGTTTATACTTACTCTTCTTTACAGAAATGTGGGAAAGATTTAGTTACTATGGATTACGAGGATTATTAACATTATATTTAACGACAGCTTTAGTAAGCGGTGGTCTTGGGTTTAGTCCCGCATGGGCACTCTCTATTTACGGGTTTTATACTGGAGCCTGTTATTTCACACCAATGATTGGTGGGTACTTAACAGACCGTTTTCTAGGTAGACGAAAAGCGATCACAATTGGTGGTATAACAATGGCACTCGGTAACCTTACACTATTTGCCTTGCAAAACCAATTAGGCTTATACCTCGGATTAGCGCTTATTATTATTGGTAATGGATTCTTCAAACCGAACATCTCTACACTGGTTGGGGAATTATACGAAGAGAACGATCCAAAACGTGATAGTGCATTTACCATTTTCTATATGGGTATTAACGTCGGGTCATTTTTAGCTCCACTCGTTTGTGGATTTTTATCAGAAAATTTATTCAAAACAACAGTTGATGGCGTTGTACATTACGGATTCCGTTACGGTTTCTTAGCCGCTTCAATCGGAATGATCATTGGACAAATTTTATTTACAACACTATCAAATCGCTTCCTTGGTGATATTGGTAAAAAACCAACTCGCGATTTACAAACAACAGATGGACAACCATCAGTAGGAGATACACCGTTAACAAAAAAAGAAAAACAACGTACTGCAGTTATCGTCATTTTAACATGCTTTGTTGTCTTCTTCTGGGCTGGCTTTGAACAAGCTGGTAGCTCATTAACATTATATACAAACAAATTTGTAGACCGCTCTGTGTTCGGATGGGAAGTTCCAACATCTTGGTTCCAATCGGTCAATCCATTATTTATTATTTTACTTGCTCCAGTCATTTCAGCATTATGGGCAAAACTTGCAACTAGAAAAAAAGGGGACTTAAAAATCCCAACAAAAATGGGACTTGGTATGATCCTACTCGGTATCGGCTATATCATTCTCGTTATCGCTACATTAAAAACAGGTAGTGATGAGCATAACATTACAGAAAAAGCAAACTTACTATTTATCGTCTTTACGTATCTTTTCCATACGTTAGGTGAACTATTCTTATCACCTGTTGGACTATCAATGGTTAGTTCTCTCGCTCCAGTAAAACTAGCATCTTTACTAATGGGCGTATGGTTAGCGAGTTCAGGTATCGCCAACATTTTAGGCGGACAACTTGCAAGCTTCACAACTTCACTTGGGTATGCTGAAGTATTTACAGTTATTGGTGCTGTAGCAATTGTATTAGGTTGTGTTTTATTATCAATTTCTAAAAAATTAGTGAAATGGATGGAATAAAAAAGATGAGGGAAATCCCTCATCTTTTTTTATGCATTCTTACCTTTTTCTATCGCTTGTTCGTACAGCTCTTTATGTTCTTTATATTCACTTGGCACAAAATTCTTATAGAAGAATGCAAGCCAACTGTCTCCCTTTTTATATCCTTCTTCTCGAATGTCGGCCGCTTTGTTATTCGATTTGAATCCTTCAATAAACCATTTTTTTAACGATTCATTATTTTCATATTTAGCAGGTACCTTTAAATCATAGTTTTCAAACGCATACTTATAACCAGCCTTTTCTGCAGATTTTTTTGCAGACTTATACCCTTTCTCATACGCTGTTTCGTATGCTTTCACATATACATCTTTCTCACTATTTCCAGGTTTCTTTTCAGCCAGTTTCCCTCCAGCTTTTTCTCCTAGTTCAGCTTGCTCTTTTTCAATTTTTTCTGTTCTTTCTTTATTCCCTACATTAAAACCTTCTGCAAAGTTCGGCTTAAACTCAGGAGCTACTTGACTATCGTCCATCGTCTCTTGTGCTAAACCTTGTTCTTTTCCTTTATCAAAATGTGTTTTCTTCTGCTCTTCTAATGACCAAAATGCAGCATAAGCAGTTTTAAATGCTTCTTTATATGTATCTGATTTTCCAGCTAAATGTGATTCCGTATCATTTTTCCCTGCTTTAAAATCAGTTTCTCCATCTTTTTGTCCCTCAAGCTGTCCTTTTTCCATATCGGCTTGACGCTGCGCTTCCTCTCGCTTACGTGCCTCTTCTGCTTTTCTTTGTTCCTCGGCTACACGTTGACGCTCCTCTTCAGCTTTACGTTGCTCTTCTGCCGCACGTTGTTTCTCTTCCTCTGCCTTACGCTGTGCTTCTACTTCACGTTGTTTTTCAGCCTCTGCATTGCGCTGTGTTGCTGCTTTTCTTTCAGCTTCTACAGCACCATTATTATTTTGACTAGGAACTGGGCTCGTTGCACCACTATTAGAAGCTGGTTTATTGTGATAATGATATTCCCCGTACTGTAATCCCCATTTCTCACAATTTGTACGACACGTATGTCCGCCATTAGCATCTGTACGCCCTGGATGCGCATAAGCTGAAATTGGAGCTACCAATAACGCTATACTCGTTGTTAAAAGAAGTTTCTTCACCTGTTGTCTCACTCTTGTTCCTCCCAAAATATAGAATTCTAACTTTATTATACATAAATAGAAGAATACTTAAATACAAACCAAAATATTCTATTATTTCTCAACATTAGTAAAAAAGAAGGTGAACTCTTTAAAGAGTTCACCTTCTTTTTTACTTCTTCGCCTTTGTTCCTACTAAATCACCAGCAACAACATAACGTTTAGAATTATCTTTCACAGATACACATGTAATAAGCGTTATCTCATCTTTCCCATGATCTTCAACAACTTCCCATTTATCTGGAGTTACTTCAGAAACACCAGTAACCGCATATTCATATTCGTTTTCATTATCATACAAATAAATTTTATCGCCTGTTTTCAAAGATGCTATGTCACTAAATAAAACACCTTTTTTAGACATGTTATGTCCTGCTAATGCATAATTCCCTTTTCCCATTACTTGATTTTCTTTTACTGTCGCTGCACCTGATAATAGGTTTTTCTCAGTAGAAGATTTTAAAACAGGAAGTTCTAATGAAACACTTGGGATCGAAATGCGACCAATTACTTGTTTCTTATCTAAAGATGCGTTCGCTACTTCTGCCAAGTCTGGTTGATTAATTTTCGAAGCATCTACAAATTCCGTCTCATGTTTTTCATAATCCATCTTTTGAACAGCCTGTACATTTTCAGTCTGTTTCTTTTCAGCCTGGTATCCATCATAAAATGGTTTTCCGATTAACACACCACCTACAACAAATAGGAGGATTGCTACTATACTATAAATTCTTTGCTTATTCATATACAATTCCTTTCCCTTACAAAATCTTACTCTATATAAAATGATAAGATAATATTGCTATATGTACAAGTATAAGCTAAAAAGAAACCTTCTTGCTAATGCAAGAAGGTTTTTTTTTAAGCGATTTTATTTCGATATAAGGATACATGGAAAATTGTCATTTGAATAAAGAAAATACTAAATGCAATATATATTGGATATGCAGGAACATATAGATTAGCAATTGGAGAAAGCGTTAAAAAACCAACCGCACAAGGCAACACGTACCATAGTGACATAAATGTAGTACGACAAGCCTTTTCTGTAATTGCCTTTTCCCGCTCGTCTTCTTGAGGAAATAATAGTGGAAACATCCAATATGATAGCTCTTTATATTTTTTCTTTTGAATTTTATAAAGAACAGTCGATACGATACCAAATATTAAAAGCAATCCTAGTGGCATTAAACTCACCGAAACTTCAAATGGTACCCTCTTCGTTTGAATAAAATTAGCAACTTCGATAGTAAAATAATACAACTCAATAAATGCCCAACCCGCTAATACCATTAAAAGTACATTCAACATATAGGAAAATACAAGTCTATTCATCCTCTTCCCCCTCCTTATTTAAAACAAACACATCTTCCATCTTTAACTGAAATACATCGCAAATCATAAGCGCTAATAATAATGAAGGAACGTAATCCCCTTTTTCAATTGCAGCGATTGTTTGTCTCGTCACTCCAACCTTCTCTGCCAATACACTTTGCGAAAAATTAAACCGAGCTCTTAATTCCTTCACTCTATTTAAAATGGTCAAATTTACCACCTCTCACCATCATTGTATGCTACCTTTAACAAAATGTAAACTCAACTTAACATTGTTTTTATAAAAAAATCCAACTTTACGTATTGTAAAGTTGGATTACGTGTTAGTTTAAAATTGTAACTTTAACATTTTTTCTGCCCCAATTACTAGATGAAGCTTTATCAGGCATTAAAACATCGATTTTGTGACCTTTAATCGCGCCACCAGTGTCTGCTGCAATTGCTTGTCCATAGCCTTCAACATATACAGTAGAACCTAATGGAATAACACTTGGATCTACAGCAATTAATTTCATTCCTGGATTTGCAGTTAAATTATAAGGTTTACCACCTGGTCCCCATGCAGAGTATACTTGTTGACCTGGACCATAACCATTTTCACCTGGATCTGCTGTATAAGCTGTTGCATGTACATAAATCTCTTTTCCACCAGCAGTTGGTTTAGAAGGTTGTGCAGGTTCTACCTTCGAATTATTATTAGCAACAGGTTCAGCTGGTTTATTAGCTTTTTCTTGCTTTTGCTGTTCAGCAACTTCTGCCTGTGCCTTAGCTAATGCTTCTTGCTCAGCCTTTGCAGCTGCTTCTGCTTTTGCACGCTCTTCTGCTGCAATTCTTGCTGCTTCTTGCTCACGGGCAATTGTTTCTTGTACTGCCTTCATATTTGACTCAATTTTAGCTTTCTCTTCTGCTGCTAAATTAAGTTGAGTTGCAACTTGGTTATATTTAGCTTGAACTGTTTGTAAGTTATCTTGACGCTTTTTCAAGTTATCCTGCAACTCAGCTTGTGCTTTTGTTAATTTTTGTTTGTCCACTACTAAAGATGCTTCTTTTTCATCAATTGTTTTCTTATCTTCTTCAATTTGACGAAGATCTTGTTCTTGTAGACGTAAAATTTCTTTATCAGCTTCTAGAATAGTAGAAACTGCATTCATACGTTGTAAGAAATCTGCAAAGTTTTTTGACTCTACTACAACTTCTACTACTAAACTTGTATTTGAACTGTTTTGAACAGAAACCATACGTTTTCTCATAATATCCTTACGAGCAAGGACCTTATCTTCTAAAACGACAATTTCATTCTTTTTTTGCTCAATCTGCTTATGGGTTTCATCGATTTTACGTTGAATAGCAGCTTGATCCTCTTTATTTTTTGCAATTGTATTATTTAAATTATGTAGTTCGTTTTCGATACCTTGAATTTCTTTACTAACAGCTTGCTTCTCTTGCTCTTTCTTTTGCATTTCTGCATCGTTTTGCTGCAATTGCTGTTGCATGTTGTTAAGTTTCTCGTCGTTTGACTCTGCTTTTACAGCGACTGTACTAGAAAGACCGATAATTCCTGCTAATACTAGACTACTGATTCGCTTAAAATAGTTCATAATCCGACTCCCTTCTTATACAGTTATACATGATTTATTTTACAGTTTGTTTACAATATCATTAAATACAGTTTATTTTTCATGACGAAAAAAAGGGAATTATGCATAAAATGTAATAGATTCTTAAATATTTAACAATTCCTATATTTAAAAATTATAAAAGATGCTAAAATCCAAATATAGAGAAAATATAACTTCTAAAGGCGGTTGAAATAAATATATGTTTACTCAAAAGAAATCACTCCAACATAAAATTGATCAATTAGAAAATCGTATACAGGAACTAGAAGCAGAATTAAAACAAAAAGATATTGAAAAACAAGAGACTATTTCTTCTATCCACGATCGTGTACAAAGCGTTGTTCAAGAGCATAACCTTGTAAATAACCAGCACCATACACTTCAAAATTTAGTTCAACAATTAAGTTCATGTTTCGAAAATGTTTCAACGCGTACAACACATTCCAATGAATTGAATAACGAAATGTTACAAAAAGAACAAAGCTTAATTCAGTCAATTGAAGAAATTATTGACTGCTCTAATGAAGGAAAAGAATCTGTTCATCGTTTACTTATTGTAATTAATAAATTAGGTGAACAATCTCAGCGAACGTCTAATAGTATGAATCATTTAAGTGAACGCTCAAAAGAAATCGAGCAAATTGTAGAAGTCATTCAAAACATTGCAGCACAAACGAATTTACTTGCTTTAAATGCGAGTATTGAAGCTGCGCGCGCTGGAGAGCACGGTAAAGGATTCGCTGTCGTTGCTAATGAAGTAAGAAAGCTAGCGGAAAGTACAGCGGAAAGTACAAAAAACATCGGCAACTTAACGAAAAAAATTCAAGAAGAAATTGAAAAAGCATACGATAACACAAAAGATAACTTGCATTTAGTCGATGAAGGCGTAGAAATGAGTGCCGATACAAACGCTAGAATTGAAAATATTTTAATTATGATTCAAACGTTACAAAACGGTGCTACTAATGTTATTAAAGCTATCGAAAACCAAAAGTCTTGTAATGATGATATATTACGAGAATTCGCTAATACACAACAAATGTTCCAAAAGCTAAATACTACTATTATGAATCACATTCATGATGCTGAGAAAGTCGATGTTCAATTAACGAAAAGTCTTGAAGAAACAGTAGTTTCTCATTAATAATAAAAATCCCTTATACTGTTGTAAGGGACTTTTTATTATATTTAGAATATTTATTTCTTCTCAATATTCATCCGTATCTTTGTTATAATGGACAAGTTGTTTCTTTCGACTATTAAACAAGGAGGTTATTATGGAACAATTTTACTACATTTTAAAATATTTAATTCTTGGTCTGTTCCAAGGACTAACAGAACCAATTCCGATTTCTTCAAGCGGTCACCTCGTTTTAGCACAGCATTTGCTAGGACTAAAAATAGAAGGGTTTAGCTTCGAACTACTTGTTAATTCAGCTTCATTATTAGCTGTATTACTTATTTATAGAAATGATTTAATTCGTCTAACGAAGAATGGTCTATCTTATATATTTACAAGAGCGGAAGACACAAAATCAGATTTCTTCTTTATTATTTATCTTGTGATTGCGACTATTCCAGCAGGTGTTATTGGTGTTTTATTTAAAGATTACATCGATCAGTACTTAAAAGGTGTGAAGATGGTTGGGATTTCCCTTCTTATTACTGCTGTCGGCCTTTGGATTATTAGAAACTTGCGTGGACGTAAAAATGATGGTGACCTTTCTATGAAAGATGCAATCATCGTCGGATTAGCACAAGCTTGCGCACTAATCCCTGGAATTAGCCGATCAGGTGCAACAATCGTAGCAGCGATGTTACTTGGTATGAAACAAGAAACAGCCCTTCGTTTCTCCTTCTTACTATATATCCCTGTTAGCTTAGGTGGTTTATTACTAAGTATTACAGACATTGCAAAAGATCCAAATCTAAGCACTTTATTCGTACCATATGTCGTTGCATTTATCGCAACATTTATCATGACGTATATTTCGTTAAAATGGTTTATGAACATTATGGCAAAAGGAAATTTAAAATATTTCTCTTTCTATTGCATTATCGTAGGTGTACTTACTCTTATTTTCTTATAAAGTGAAACTTGCAAATCAAAAGCGAGTCATTCTATTAAACTAGGATGACTCGCTTTTTTATGCGTATACTTTCTTTTCTTGACAAGACAAACGAATAACATGTTTATTTTGTTGAAATACATCATGCGTTAGGCGGATAATAATAAAATTTCGTTTTGTTTGATCATCATGAACAAAAATCTGTTCTCCCTCTTGAAAACGCCACGCACTTTCAAAAGTTGTAATATGATTCCCACTTACAGAAAAAAGCTCATATCGCATATCTTGTACCCTCTCTCAACTTATAATAATCATAATATCCTCATATTAAATTTAGTATAACTTAATTCCATTAAAATTTATAATTTTTTCTATTTCAAAATATTTTAATTTTGTTTTAAGGTTCTTTTAACGTTATAATGATAAACGAATTTTCATTGAAAGGAGCTTCATTTTGACTGCATATTTATTTCCAGTAAAAACAGCATTTATTTTATTTCCTTTTTTAGCAATGTTTCTCTTAATACCTTTTTTAATATTTAACTACCGAAAGTATGGTTATTTAAATAAATGGCGTTCATTTATTTTGTACTCATTATTACTTTACTTATTAAATGCCTATTTTCTTGTGATTTTGCCGTTACCACAAACATATGATACTTGTAGCCTACAACCGGCTAATACGCAGCACATGCAACTATCACCATTTTATTTCATGCAAGAAATTAGTAATCATACCTCGGCAATTTTAACGAAACCAGTTACTTATTTCTACCTATTAAAAGAATCTGCGTTTTTACAAGTAGCATTTAACGTTCTATTAACCGTTCCATTCGGTATTTACTTACGCTATTATTTCCGACGTAGTTTCTTACAAACAATTTGTATTTCTTTTTGTCTTTCACTCTTTTTCGAGCTAACACAAGTGACTGGACTATACGGTATCTACAATTGTGCCTACCGCTTATTTGATATAGACGATCTGTTTTTAAATACATTAGGCGGCGTAATTGGTTTTATTATTGCACCAATATTTACGTACTTCCTTCCGAAAGCAAATGAATTAGATAGTCATATTGATTTAGAAACGAAACCAGTCGGATTCGTTCGTCGCTTTATCGCGATGCAAATTGATTGGATTTTCTTATCCATCGTTGTACCTGTCATTAAAAACAAAGGAAATTCTTTCTTTGCTTCTAATATTCAATCTTACACGAACATATACGAACTCATTTTTATAACGTGTTCGATCTTTATTTACTTTATTATCATTCCGTACTTTACGAATGGAAGGACAATTGGTAAAGCATTACTTCGTATTTACGTGAAAGGAAAATCAGATCGTATTACGTTGAAAGAACTATTCATCCGTTATGGTATATTCTATTTCGTTTTAGGTGGAATCAATTATATTCTTTCTAGTAGCTCTATCTTAAATCTTAAAGAGCCTTTAGTATTAGTAGTTATATTATTATTCCAACTCGTAATTAACGGCCTATTCATTATTCATGTTTTATTACATGTATTTAGTCGTGATAAGTTACTATTTTACGAGCACATTAGTCAAACAAGAAATGCGATCGTACTAAAAAAAGCTGACAAGTAATACTTTGTCAGCTTTTTTTCATCGGCGTAAATAAATTTTCTGTGTAAGGGTTTGAAAACATTCCGGGTTCATCTAATAACTTCCTCACCTTTAGAAACGAATGTAATTCTGGATATATATTTTGTAATTTTCCGTACGTTAACGTATGCATTTTCCCCCAATGTGGGCGTCCCTCATACTTTAGAAAAATTTTCTCTACCTCACCAAAATAAGCCGCATATTTCATACCTTTATACATATGAACAGCAATATACGCTGAATCCCTTCCATACGCTGGACTGAGCCATATATCATCCCTTTTCACATAACGGCATTCAATTGGGAAGTGCACCTTATACTTTTTCTTTTCAATAAGATTTGAAATTTCTTCTACAACAGCCCTCATATACTTTGAAGGAACACTATACTCCATTTCATAAAATGGTACCGTACGCGATGTAGCAAATACTTCATAACTCGGACCAATTATTTTTGTATTCGGTACAGCTTTAGCCGATAATCGACTTACTCCTTTACTTATAGAAGGAAACCATTTACACCCTTTAGATAACAAAGAAAAAATCTTATTTTCAAGCAACTCTACCTTTAGTTTATGCCATTTCAAATCACTTTTTTTACCCGTTGTTTCGTTTGTAAATTTCACTTGTACTTCATCAGAATAAGGAAAAATAAAAAACTCAAAATGGCGATTCTTCTTATATTCTTCTAATTTGTTCATTACAGTAGATAGTGACTGTTTTTCACTTTCATACACAAGTGAATACGCCCCGATAACTTTCAATTTTATCTTTACAATAATACCTAGCATTCCAAGCGACAACTGAAAGGCTCTCCAATATTCCACATTCACAGTTTCCGAACAAACTATACTCTCACCTGTAGATAAAACTGCGGTAATCTCTATAACTTGTGTTGATAAACTCCCAAAGGTAACACCCGTCCCATGAGTTCCCGTACTAATCGCTCCTGCAATAGATTGTGAATCAATATCTCCTAAATTTTCTTGTGCATAACCTTTTTCTTCAAGTAACTTCCCTAGGTCATGTAGCTTTGTTCCTGCCCATACTTCGGCAACCATCTTCTCCGCATCAATATTCACAATGCCCTTCAATTCATCTAAAGAAACTAATATTTCTTCAGTTTGCACAAGAGGTGTAAACGAGTGACCTGAACCGACAACACGAATTTTCTTCCCCTTTTTTCGCGCAAGCCCTACGACTTCTACCACATCTTGTACACTTTCTGGATACATCGTATAATGCGGCGTTCCTTCTACATTCCCTGTCCAATTTCTCCATTTCTGTCCTTTTATAGAAAGCATTGGCCATCCCCCCGATATGTTGAATACTCCCCAACAATCTTTCCTTCTTTCACACGATATAAAAAAGGAAAACGCTCACATAACTCTCCAGCTTTACTATGGCGAAACAAGATAGAATCTCCTATCTCTACTCGTTCCTCGCCGTTATAAAAAATCGGTGTTTGTACCTCGCCAGCACCTTCTAAAGCTACTAATTTTGCACCATCGGGCCTCCAAACCTCCGGTTCTTTATCTTTCCCAATTGCGCCTGAGGCAATATATCCACCACCTAGACAAGTGTAAATAGTTGGAGCTGGTTTGCGCACAACTGGTAAAGCAAATCCGACAGCTGGATGAAATTGCACTTCTTTATAATAATCAAACAGCTTCGGGGCATAAAAAGCAGAGCCTATCGTAATCTCTGAAACTGAATAGTCTTGCTCAGTTGTTTTTATACTCCCTGTGCCTCCCCCATTTACAAACCTTAGTTCAATGCCTAGACTTTGTATTTCTTTTACGATATGTCCTCTTCTTTCTTTAACTTCTAACACTGATTTCTTCTTTAAATATGAAATCACTTTACTTTTCACTCGTTGATTCGGTATGTGATCTCCTACCCCAGCAATTTGGGCTTCATATCCCATTACACCATCTAGTATTAAAAATGATGATTCTTTCACCCTTTTTACTATTTCCAAAGCACCTCGCACATCTTTTACCGGTGATCTTTTGACCCCAAAATGAAACTTAAAAAAACGACTACTCATATCAATATCCAAACAAACACGAAAACGTCCTTTAGACTTCTCAGCAATTTTTTCTAAATAAACAATATGGTCTTCACAATCCACCATACAAGTTATAATGAGTCCTTTCTTTGTTAGCAAACTTATTTCATGTAAAGCTCTTTCATCATAAGCAGGATACCCGAGCAATAAATCATTGAATCCTTGTTCAAGTAAAAACAAAGCTTCCCTAGGTGAAAAACACATAATACCTTGAAATCGATCATTTGCAGCTAAAATCTTTTGCATAACCGGAACAGAACGTAATGATTTACTCGCGATACGAATCTTCTTATTCCCACTTAATTCTATAATCGATTGAATATTTATATCTAAAGCTACTTCATCCAAAAAAGCACATGGTAATGGAACTTCTTTAAAAATTCCTCGATCCACATTTTTTCTCCCCTCTTCTCTATATGTCTTATACATATTGGAAAGAAAGTTTAAATTTCCTCTTACAAAATAAAAAAGTTTCTTCCTATTAAGAAGAAACTTTTTTAGGACTACTTCATAGAAATAGTCGCCTCTACTGGATAATGATCAGAGTAATCATTATACGTATATTTTTGGAACCATGATGTAACAGTCCATTCTGGAGATTTCGGCTGTAACACCTTATTCTCTATATAAGATGGATTCGCATGGTCTTTACTTGCAATAATATAATCTAAATGTTCAGCAGGTGCATCTGGATAATTGTATTTCGCAACACTGTTTGTCGTCGCATCCCAAGTTGCTGTATGTCCCGTATAAGATGGAATTGACGCATGCAATGTTTTAAACATCGATGCGTACTCTGAGTCACTATTGTTCTCTGCATTTATTTTATTTACGTTCATATCACCACCAAATAGGACGTACTCGTCATTTGGTATATTCTTACTTTTAATAAAATCTTGAATTTCTTTTAACTGGTTTGTACGTACAGATGCAGGTGAAGTTTTTCCGCACATACTATCCTCAGCCTGCAAATGCGTCCCAATCACATGAACGAAACGATCATTTTTCTTAATTTTCGTGTATACAAATCCTTTATTTGATAAATTATCTGGTCCGCATCCGTTTGCAAATACATATTGAACCTTTTCAATGATTGGCCATTTGCTCACGATTGCAACGCCCCCGTCTTCAGGAGTTGAAGATGAATAGCTACCTAACGTTTTATCCCATTCGTTTCCGTTACTACGACCTAATACAGCTGTTTGATTTGGGTATTCTTTCTTCAAATTTCCTAAAAGACGATCTGAAGCGCTATTATCAAACACTTCATTTAATATAACTACATCCTGATTCTTAATATAATCCGCTGCCCCGATTAAATCAGCACGCTGGTTTTGCCCCCAGTTCGGATATAAATTTGTTGATAACATGTACACATTATGTGTCATCACTTTTAAAGTACTATTTTGATTCGTAGTCGTGTCTGCTTGAGCTGAAGATCCTCCGTATAAAACTCCTAAACCAATCCCAAAGCTAAGTACACCTTTTAGCAATTTACCTTTCACGTTCCATACCTCCATGTGTATAGTGATAAAAAGGCCAAAACTCTATTGTGAGATTTGACCTTTTTTAAATACTTAACGATCTCCGTACGTATCAAACCAAAGCTGAATGTATCCAGCAGTAACACGTTGTGCATCCATTAATCGCTTACCTGTCATTGGTGTAACTTCAGCGCGCCATTTATCTGCATATTCTTGTGATACAGCTGCTTTTACGAACCAATCTTTCGTATTATCATTTACAATTCCAGAGTAATCTTGTTTCGCTGCTACTGCCGCTCCATGAATCCACTCTTCTGGATTTGTACCTTTCCAGTTCCAATATCCATTTCCATCCGTTACTTTATAATTATCTTTTATCGTATCTACAAAGTTTTCATATTTAGAATGGAATCCTTGTGGATATGAAAGATTTGTAAAGTTTGCCGCATGCATCGGTTGGTTTACATCTCCTAAATAATGAAGAGATAATCCTAAATAGAAGAATGCTTGTTTCATATCTTTATTTTTGTATGACTCACCAGCTAATTTAAAATATTTAGCCCCAGTTTCTTTTGCCTGCTTTGCAAATGGAATATATGTTTTTCCATTGTCTGGATCATAGAAATGTGAAGCAAATGTGCTATTATCATAATAAGGATTTTCATAGTCAGCAGCATAAATACCGTTCTCTAACTCTGTACGCCATTCATTTAATTGTGCAACTCGATCTTGTTTTACAAATGTTGTATTGCGAGACATAATATCAATGGCACGGTTTACAATCCATAAATGAGAGTTTACGCCTTCTTTATGCTTATCTTCAGCAGACCAGCGATGAACTATTTTTATTTTACTTCCCCCATCATTTTCATGAGCAAATGCAACACTTTGTAACGGAGCTACTAATGTAATAGCTGCTGCTAAAGCAAGTACTTTCTTTTTCATCTGAAATCCTCCATTTTATAATTGAATTATTGTAAACTTTTTTGTTAGGATCCTATGATGTCGTCCGGTTAACCTATGACTAGAATATCCCACCTTTCATGAAATTTCTATCACTAAATTAAAATATGCAAATGTTCATATCATTATACCTTTATACATAGTGAATATAATAAATGCATGCACTTATATTGTAATAAAGTATTGTTAAGCTACTACAAATGATTGTCTAAACTAATGTAAAAAAAGAGTAAAGCATACACATGCTTTACTCTTTTTTTCTATTCGATAATATACTTGGCAGTTGTACATTAACTGCCAACTTATGAATAAATCCAAACACTAATCCAATCCCAATAAATATGTATAAGATTGTAAATATCTTTCCGAAATCAGTTTGCGGACTAAAATTCCCATCACCGACAGTCGTCAACGTAACCACACTAAAATATAAAGCGTCAAGAGGACGTAATCCTTCAACTGTACTATAAAAAATCGTACCAGATGTTAATGTTAAAAATGTTAATACGAATAATACTTGAAATTCTTTATCTTTCCATGCTCGTAAACAAGCTTTTAACATCCGTTTCAATGTCAACATAAATGAAAGCATTAGACTTCCCCTTCCAAACAAAATACCTTTAGTTACAGGAAAGTCTATCACCTTTCTGTATAGAAAAAAAGTAGCCCTCTTCTATTTCTAGAAAAGAGCTACTTTTTACTATTCTATATTATTTAGGTGAAACAAGAATTTTCACTTGTGTTTTATCTTTTACAAGTGCTTCAAATCCTTCTTCAACAACTTGATCCACTGTGATTTTTTTCGTAATTAATTTCTCTGCTTGAATTTGGCCAGAGCTAATTAATTTAATAACAGCTGGGAAGATATGACGGTATCCTAAAATACCAATCACTTCTTTTTCTTTTAGTACAAGATTGTTTGGAGTAATTGTTGCGTCTTTTTCCCATACACTAACAATTACAGTTTGTCCTTCGAAACTTGTACTTTCAATCGCTTGACGAAGTACTACTTCAACACCTGTTACTTCAAAGCTCACATTTACACCTAAACCATTTGTTAAGTTACGAATTTCTGCTAATACATCTTGAGTAGCTGGATTTAATACGTAATCCGCACCTGCTAATTTCGCTAATTCTTGACGCTCTTTAGAAAGTTCAACTGCAATAACAGGAGTTGCTCCTGCTGCTTTTGCTGCTTGGATAACAAGAAGTCCAATTGGACCACACCCAAATACTGCTACAGCTTCCCCTTCTTTTAATTTACTTTGACGTACTGCATGAACTGCTACAGCTGCTGGTTCTACAAGTGCACCTTGTTCATACGTCATTTCATCTGGAATATGGTGAACCATATCTTCTGGTACTACTGTATATTCAGAGAAACCGCCGCCTTCTCCGCCAAGACCGTGGAAAACAAGTTGTTCACAAACATTGTAATGCCCATGTTTACAAGCTTCACATTTACCACAAGAATAAATTGGTTCTACAACGACGCGGTCTCCCACTTTATGTGATGTAACACCTTCACCAATTTCAACTACCTCACCGCTAAACTCATGACCTAAAATAACCGGTGCTTTTACATGTGTTAATGGATGCTCTTCTGTTGGAATAAAAATAGGTCCTGCTAAATATTCATGCAGGTCTGTCCCGCAGATACCACACCATTTAACTTTAATCTTAACTGCTCCTGGTTTTACAGTTGGTTCTGGTACTTCTTCTACTCTTACATCACGTTGATTATGCCAAAGTAATGCTTTCATTTTATACATCCCTCTCTATGTATATACTTAACCTGGTGAAGTTTACAAATCTATTATAATACTTCTATCCATATATTTCAAAAAAACAATCTCATTTCCACTAAATTTTAACAAATGATGTTCAATATTTTGTCACTTTGTACTTTTTTCCACATCTGTTAATTCAATTTCATTGCGGTTGAAATTAGCATTATGCCATAATAGCATAGGAGAGGTGAATATCGCTTGAAATATTTTATTTACTTTATTGTTATCGTAGCGTTTCTAGATACATTTTCACAATTACCTATTATGAGTACGTTCGCTCAAAGTCTTGGAGGATCCCCTCTTATTATTGGGCTAGTTGTCGGTATGTACTCATTCGCAAATATGATCGGTAATATTATTGCTGGCGCTGCCGTCGATAAATTTGGTGCAAAAAAAATACTTTATATAAGCATGGGGCTTACGAGTTTCATAGTCTTGTTATACACCGTTGTTCAAAGTGGTGAACAACTATTAGTTGTGCGCTTTATGCACGGCTTTAGTGACGGATTTTTAATTCCTGCTGCCTTTACATTTTTATCAAAACAAACAAATGCAGCAAGACAAGGTAAGGCAATGGCTCTATCTGGTGCTGCTGTTGGAACAGCGGCAATTGTAGGACCTGCTTTCAGCGGGATTATGAAAGCAACTGCTGGTATAGAGTGGGTGTTCATTACCATTTCTATTTTAATGGTTCTTGGTACAATCGTATCTCTCTTCTTCTTACCAAATAACGTATCAAGAAAAGATACTTCAAGAACACAAATGATGAACAAAGAAGATATGTTTGAACTATTGAAATCAGAACCGTTATTACAGGCATATATTGGTGCTTTCACACTAATGTTTTCACAAGGAATTGTCACTTATATGTTACCAGTGAAAGTTGAGGCATTAGCACTTAAAGCATCTACAACAGGCATGATGTTAAGTGTATTCGGTATTACCGCTATCCTCTTCTTCTTACTGCCAACAAATCGTATTTACGATCGGTTTAATCGTTCAAAACTAATGCTAATTGGTATTGCAGTAATGGCATTAGCATTATCTTTACTTGGATTATTCGCAACAAAAGGTATGCTCTTTATCGTTATGATGGTTTATGGCATTGGATTCGCTATCCTTTTCCCATCAATAAATGCATTACTTGTTGAAAATACGACAGATGATAAGCGCGGAAAAGCATTCGGATTGTTTTATGCTTTCTTCTCATTAGGTGTTGTTGCTGGATCCTTTACAGTTGGAGCAATCGGGGCATCACCTAGCGTCAGCTTCGTTATCGGAAGTGCATTCTTAGTAACATTTGCTGGAATGATTTATGTCCGAAGCAAAGTAAAAGGCAGAGACAAAGTAAAAAAGACAATGATAGGATAATTCCATCATTGTCTTTTTTTAATGATAAACTCCTATTCAACTTTTAACTTTCAACAAGCCGTATTTAATAAACAATATGGCATTATATTTTTCATAGAGATAATACAATGGATAACAAAATAAGAAGAAAATAAGTACAGTTGGTATACCGTCTATAATAGAAAAATATTTTACTAGTAATTCCTTAGTACTCTCTCCAATCATAATAAATAGTGGAATGATACAAATTGCCACTAATATTAAACATGGTGTGATCCTCATTTCTTTTAATTTCACCTTACAATATGGACACCTGAATGAAAAAGGATGCGGGAGATCCATAATATGTTGCGCAGTAATATTCCCTTCACACTGTGGACATTCAATTACTTCTTTCATTTAACTCACTCCTTTCTATTCATAAAAAAGAGCACTATCCAATAGCGCTCTTTTATTGCCGAATATATTACTTTTGTGTATAGCCAAGTAACAATGTAAATAAATTAAACTGTAAAGACAATACTACATTTCTTCTTTTACAAAAAAAAGTGTATCAATACCAACAATACTTCGACAATTTCCTCGGAAATATTTCCTTTCCCTACATAATTTGATACACTACATGTAAACAGACACTTGTATTACATAAACTAAAATAATAACTTACTGTACAAATTCAAAAGCACATTCTTCATATGAAGAATGTGCTTTTCTGTTATTAACGTTTAATCCAAACAGCGCCTGCTGATTTATCCTCTGCTTGTCCAACAACTTGGAATTTAAGTCCGAGGTTTGGAACTTTTCTTCCTGCGTCTGCAATTTGTTTGTTACTATATACTTTTGAATCATCAAAAGTTGTAACACCTTGTAATCCAGAATAGTTAAACTGTCCACGTGTTAATGAATTTACACTCCATGCCGGTGTTTGATCAAACGAAAATGCAGCGTCCGCAATTTGCATACCTGTATTACCGTACGCTGCCTTCCCATTTAAATTACCAACAAACGCTTCTGGATGAGAGTCTACAACCCCAAGGAAGCCTTCACCTGGATGCACCCCAACCCAGTTATCTTTAAAGCTATCATCTGCATACCAAACGACAAGACCTGTATTATACACTGGACCTTTTCCTGCCTTTAATCCATTATCTGATCCCGCATAGTTTCTCCACTCTAAGTAGTAATAATGAGCTTTTTTCTCTGTCCCATCAGAAACAACGAATCCATTTAACTGCATTTTAGATGTTCCTTCTGCATCATCAGAAAATACTACTTGTCCATCAACAGTTACATTTACATTATCCATCGCGAAACCTTTATATGTTACAGCTGGATCTGTAATATAATCGAATTGTAGTTTCACTTTTTTTCCTTTAAATTGACTTAAGTCATATGATTTATCAATCCATTTTCCATCTGTTGTATCTTTATCTCCTTGGACTACTTTTTCTCCAAGTCTATCAATTAATGTTTTCATTCCATCTTCTGTTACTGCATGCACTTCAACAAAATCGCACTCTGCTTCTAACTCATAATTTGCTTTATAATCGAATTTTGCATTTGTTCCTTTTGTTAAATCAAAGAATGGTGTCTCTAACGTTGTATGCATATCATCGCCTCTTGTACTATAATATGCATGCTTTCCAAACTCCGGTTTAATCGTTTCAACACTTTTACCTGGTAAGTTAACACGTACAACGCCTGGACGATTTGATTTCGTAACACTTTGATCAATATAGGTAGGAACTCCCACACCACTCTTAATTTTATTGTAATCTACTTCTAATATTTTTGCCCAGTTGCCACCCATATTCTTTTGTAAGAAGTCTTTATTTTGTGGTGAAAAACTAGTCGGTTCTGTTCCTGCGATTTTCCCTGTCCAACTACCTCCACTCATTAATGACCAAGCTTCGACTGGTGAACCATTTCCAGTATATTTCGTGTCATATTCATCTGGTAATCCCAGATCATGTCCAAATTCATGTGCAAACACACCTACAGCTCCATCTTCTGGTTCAATTGTGTAATCATGTGCTGCTACTTTACCACCAAAGTAATCTACCTTTGATTTTGTACCTTCAATCGCTACTGGATCTACTGCTAATTTTGAACGATGTGACCAGATCGCATCATCACCTAATTTACCGCCACCAGCTTCTTGACCAACACCAGCATGGATTACCATTAAATGATCAATTACACCGTCAGGTTCGTTTTGATTCCCATCCCCGTTTGTATCATATCTATCAAACTGATCAAACTGAGATAAATCTAGTCCTTTCTCAGCAGCTGCATGCAAAGCTTCTTTCACTAAATCACGTGCACCTTTCGGACCTTTATTATCGTGACCACTGCTACCATCAGCTCCATAATCAGATGCTTTTCCTGGAACAGTTAGCCACTCCGTTACATATCCGTCTGTCGTATAACTACCACCAGACTGCTCTTCGTAATATTGTTTAAATGTTTTTACTTTCGAACCATCAAATAATGTGTATGGTTCATTACCAAATAACATCTTTTGATAATGCTCTCTACTAAAGTCGTTCGAATACATATACCCTGGCGTTTGATCAATATTATTATGTTTATAATCACTAAATTCAACGAGTAATACTAATACTTTATCATTTCGAACAGATCCCTTATACGGTGCTTGCTTTGCTTTAGATGTTGGAACTTGCCCATTCAATTGTTTCTTATTTGGTTCAGGCTTTTGCTCAGGGCTAACATTTTTTTCAGGTTTCTTTACCTTTTCCTTTTCTTCCATTTTTTTCTCTTTTACTTTTTTCACGAAATCAGATGCCTCTTTAGCAGTATCGGCTGGAAGAATTTCTTTATTTGCCTGGTCCCCTTGTTTCTTTTCAATATATTTCTCTACTGCCTTTTTTGTCTCTTCTTTAGAAGATGCTGGATTAATTGTTCCTCTTTCTTTCAGAGCTTCCGCTAAACGATCTTCTTGAATTAAATTGTAATCGATTGGTGTTGTAGATACATTGTCTTTCTCTTTTGCTGGCGTTTCTGCGTATGCTAATGGAGCACTCATTACAGATGTGCATCCGATAATTGCCGCAATTGCTAATGACGATAACACTTTAAATGGCGCTTTTCTTCTCATTCCATTTCTCTCCCTTTATAAAACTTAAAATTCAGATAAATAGTTGCGTTTTTGTCGAAATCCCTGTTTACTACCTCCCTATATAAAAAGGCATGATTCTATAAACATTAAGCTTTCTGTTATAGAATCATGCCCTCCAGTTTTCTGGTCAGACCTTCTACCGTTTTATGTCGAAATATGAAACATAAAAAGTGATTTGATATATATTAAATAGCTTATATAACAAATTTAAAAGACAATATGCAAAATTGCATGAAAATTCTTTTAAATAAAAAAGAATCCTAGTCAATTAAACTAGGATTCTTGATTTTCTATTATTTCTCTTGTGTTTTTTCCCAATCAGCTAAGAATTTCTCAATTCCTTGATCTGTTAATGGGTGCTTCACTAATGAAGCAATTACGTTTGCTGGAATTGTTGCAATATGTGCACCGTTTAATGCTGCGTCAGTTACGTGAACGCTGTGACGTACAGATGCTGCAATGATTTCTGTTTCAATGCCGTGAATGGCAAAGATTTCTGCGATTTGGCGGATTAGGTCCATACCGTTATGACCGATATCGTCTAAGCGACCTAAGAATGGTGAAACGTATGTTGCACCAGCACGAGCTGCAAGTAACGCTTGAACTGCTGAGAATACTAATGTAACGTTTGTACGAATTCCTAAGTCAGAGAATGCTTTTACTGCTTTTAAACCTTCTGTTGTCATTGGAACTTTTACAACAACGTTTGGAGCAATTTTCGCTAATTCTTTTCCTTCTTCAATCATTTTATTAGCTTCTAAGCTAATTACTTCTGCACTTACAGGACCTTCTACAACGCTGCAGATTTCACGAATACGCTCGTGGAAATCTACGCCTTCTTTTGCTACAAGTGATGGGTTTGTCGTTACTCCAGCTAATACGCCTAATGCATTTGCCTCTTTAATTTCGTTAATGTTTGCTGTATCAATAAAGAATTTCATTTGTTATTCTTCCTTCCTGGTTTTCATTTTATATTTATTTGTTTTTCTTAATAAGCTCTAATTCAATCGGAATAGATTTGTCCACTTTTTTACCTTGCGTGATCTCTTTTGCTGTTTGCATCGCCTTCTCTCCGATTAATTCCGGTTTTTGAGCAACTGTTGCAGCCATACGCCCATCTTTAACCGCCTTTACAGCATCTTCTGTTGCATCAAATCCAACAACGACTACATCTGTTTTTCCAGCAGACTTCAATGCTTCAAGTGCACCTAATGCCATCTCGTCGTTATGGGCAAACACGGCTTTAATATCACCATTTGCTTGCAAAATGTTTTCCATGACAGATAATCCTTTCGCTCTATCAAAATCAGCTGCTTGTTTTGCAACTACTTTTAAAGACTTATCGGCTACGTTATGGAATCCTTTCCCACGTTCACGAGCGGCAGAGGATCCAGGGATTCCTTCTAACTCAGCAACGTTTGCTCCTTCGCCGACTAATTCACGAATGTAATCACTAGCCATTTGACCACCTTCGATGTTATTAGAGGCAATGTGAGAAACAACCTTACCTGAATTTGCAACGCGGTCTACTGTAATAACAGGAACGTTCGCTGCATTTGCAGCACTTACCGCTGAAGCAACAGCATCTGAATCGGTCGGGTTAATAACAACTACATCGACACCTTTTTGAATTAAATCTTCAACATCGTTCGTTTGCTTTGCTGCATCATTTTGTGCATCAACAGCAATCAATTCAATGCCGCTTTCTTTCGCTTTCTTTTCTGCTCCTTTTTTCAAAGTCACAAAAAATGGATTGTTTAAAGTTGAAACAGAGAATCCAACTTTAATAGTTTTATTTCGACCTTTATCGCTAGAATCCTTTGCCCATTCTGGCGGTTCCATTGAACAACCAGCAGTAATGACCATAATACATGCAACGAGTATAAGTAACCATTTCTTCATGAACTGTCCCTCCATTACGCTTCTTTTCTGCGATCAATTAATACAGCTAGTAAGATTACAAGTCCTTTTACAACTTGTTGGAAGAAAGAAGATACACCTAATAAATTTAAACCGTTATTTAGTACACCGATAATAAGTACACCGATGAATGTACCAACAATCCATCCTCTTCCCCCAGAAAGACTTGTTCCACCTAATACAACTGCTGCAATTGCATCTAATTCGTAAGAAGTACCTGCAGTCGGCTGTGCAGAATCTAATCGTGATGTTAAGACAATACCTGCAAGCGCTGCCAAAATTCCGGAAAGACCGTAAATCATTACTTTAATTCTCGTAACATTAATACCTGATAGTGCTGCTGCTTCTTCATTTCCACCAATTGCAAATGTACGGCGACCAAATGTCGTTTTCTTCAAAATGAAGTACAGTACTGCAAAAGCGATCATCATTGTAACAGCTGGTACCGGAATACCAAGAAAATAACCGCGGCCAAACATTTGGAACATTAAATGATCACCAAGGCCAGTGATCGGACGTCCGTCCATATAAACAAGCGTCAACCCGCGAAAAATAGTCATTGTTGCTAAAGTTGCAATAAATGGAGCTACTTTTCCTTTCGCAATGATGATACCGTTTACAATTCCCATTACAAGACCTGCCAATAATCCAACTGCCATTGCAAGAAACGGATCCATGCCACCTGCCATCATTCCAGCAACAAGTGCACTTGATAATGCTAAAATAGAACCTACCGATAAGTCAATACCCCCTGTTAAAATTACAAAGGTCATTCCGAATGCAATAAGCGCATTAATCGATACTTGGCGCAGTATATTAAATAAATTTGGAATTTCAATAAATGCTGGATTTAAAGCCGTAATTACGACGATAATTAGTGCTAAACCAATTAAAGAACCGAGTTGCTGTAATACATTCCCCTTCTTAGCCATCCTTATTCTCCCCCTGTAGCTAGTGCCATAATAGACTCTTGTGATGCCTCATCTTTCCCTAAAATGCCGCCGACTTTTCCTTCATGAATAACAAGAACTCGATCACTCATCCCTAAAACTTCCGGAAGCTCAGATGATACCATAATAACGGCATCGCCTTGCTCTGTAAGCTTATTCATAATAGAGTAAATTTCTTTTTTCGCTCCAACATCAACACCTCTTGTTGGCTCATCTAAAATGAGTAATTGCGGATGAATGCCTAGCCATTTTGCGATTACAATCTTTTGCTGATTTCCACCAGAAAGAGATTTCACTGCCTGCTCTCCGCTAGATGCTTTCACATTAAGTAGCTTCATCATGTCCTCTGTAAACTGTTGTTCTAGCTCGTTGCTTAGAACACTTCCCTTTGAAAGACTTTCTAAATTCGGTAAAGCTAAATTTTCTCGAATTGAGAAATCTAACACTAATCCTTCAGACTTTCTATCTTCTGTAATGAAAGCAATTCTTTGTCTAATTGCATCTATTGGACTATCAATCTTTACTTCTTGTCCATTTATAAAAATTTGTCCAGAGTCTAAAGGTTCATAACCAAATATCGCTTTCATAATATCCGTGCGACCAGCCCCCATCAAACCAGCTACACCAAGGATTTCACCTTTCCTCACTTGAAACGAAATCTTTTCAAACTTCCCTTTCTTCGTTCCATTGCGCATTTCAAAAATAACATCGCCAATTTGACTATTTCGTTCTGGGTAACGTTCACCAATGCTCCGCCCCACCATCATACTAACTACTTCATCAAACGATGTTTCCGGAATTAATCTCTTTCCCACGTATTCCCCATCACGTAAAATCGTAATGGCATCGCATATTGAAAAAATTTCTTCCATTCGGTGTGAGATATAAACGAACGAAACACCTTCTTTGCGTAATTTATTAATAACAGTAAACAACGTTTCAATTTCACGATCTGTTAATGCAGCTGTAGGCTCATCCATAATAATAACGCTCGCGTTTGTCATTAGAGCTTTCGCAATTTCGATAATTTGTTGTTGTCCAACTGATAACTCTCCTGCCAACATGGCACCTTTTACATGTAACCCTAACTCCGCTAGTTGCTGCTGCGCAATCGCATTCATTTGACGCGTACGTAAAATACCTGTCTTCCCATACATTAACTCTTTACCGAGAAACATATTTTCAGCTACTGTTAAATTCGATAATATATTCAATTCCTGATGTATAAATGCAATACCGTACTCTTCTGCTTCTTTCGCATTTTTAAAAATTCGTTCTTGTCCATCAATCGTGATTGTTCCACCATCTTTTTTGTATACACCTGTTAAAATCTTCATGAGCGTTGATTTACCCGCTCCATTTTCCCCCATCAATGCATGAACTTCTCCTGTTTCAATCATAAACTGTGCATTCTTCAAAACAGGATTGCCATTGAACGCTTTTGAAATATTTTTCATTTCAATATGCATTCTCATCACTTCCCTTTATTAAAAAATCACGCCTGCATGTAAAATTACATTGGCATATGGCGTAGCCTCGCCTGTACGAATAATCGCCTTCGCTTTCTTTGTATGCTCTTTAAATTGTTCATGAGATACATATTCAAATGCTGGCTCTATTAATTTCAGCTCAATCTCTTTATTTACTTCCGCATTATTGTTAATGACTTCTTCTGCTAACGTCACTTTTTCAATTGCCATATCATCAGCTACCACTTGCAATACATCTAAAAAGCTAGGTTTTCCAATCTCAACAGCTAAATCAATTCGTTTTACTCCGTCAGGGATCGGTAACCCGCAGTCTGCAATTACAATCGTATCTGTATGCCCGAGTGAAGCAAGGACTGCTGCAATCTCACTGTTTAATACACCGTGCTTTTTCATCCGACAATCACCTGCACTTCACGTACTTTATCTCTCGTTGGCATACCGCCTTGTGCTCCAAGCTTCGTTACAGAAAGACCACCAGCAATATTTGCAAAACGAATTGCTTTTTGAAGTGTTTCTCCTTCAGAAAGAGCAACTGCTAGTGCACCATTAAATGTATCACCAGCTCCAGTCGTATCTACTACATCAACAGCAATGCTAGGAACATGTACAATCTCCGTGCCATTATGGAAACGTACACCGTTAGAACCTTCTGTCATCAATAGTTTGTTTGGATATTTAGCCAATAACTCTTCAATTGGTGATGTGAAATCATCTAAGACGATGCGACACTCATGTTCATTTGGCGTAATATAAGTTGCCTTTTCTAAAATATCTTCTGATAACACTTGTGCTGGCGCTGGATTTAACATAACCGGGATTTTGTGTTCCTCACAAATAGCCAATACATATTTTACTGTTTCAAGTGGAATCTCAAGTTGAAGAACAACCATATCTGCTTTTGTAAGAAGATCTTTTGAACGCTCTACAACCGGCTCACTTACAAGAGCATTCGCCCCTTGCACGACAACAATACTGTTATCCTCTTCTGCTAAAACGATATGAGCAATTCCTGTCACCGCATCTGTAACCGGTACCACATAGTCGATAAAAACGCGCTCGCTCTCTAAATTTTTTCTAACTACCGTTCCATAATTATCGTTTCCTACCGCACCAATCATCGCTACATTTGCGCCTAATCTAGCTGCAGCAACCGCTTGGTTAGCTCCTTTCCCTCCTGGAATTGTATGAAATGCTTCACCAATTACTGTTTCCCCTGCTTTCGGACGTTTTTTTGAAACGGCCACTAAGTCCATTGAAATACTACCTACTACTGCAATATTTGGCATCTATTTCATCTCCTTACTTCGTTGTATTTCGTTCTATAATTTCAATCGGTAAACGATAGTGTTTCTCTTCTAATACGTTTCCTTCCATCTGCTCTAACAGCAGTTCTGTTGCAATTTTCCCCATTTCATAAATTGGCTGTGCAACAGTTGTAATAGATGGATACATCATCTCTGTTAAAGAAATTCCATCAAATCCGATAATTTGTAAATCATCCGGAATAGAAATTCCCTTTTGAAGTGCAGCCTTTACAATACCTATTGCAATTAAATCATTCCCAGCAACAATTCCATCTATATGTGGGTACTCTTCTAATAATTCCACCGCTACACGCTCACTATTAGCTGGATCAAATGTACTCTCTGCAATCATATAAGAAAGATTATTTTGCGTAATAACGTCTACAAAGCCTTCAAAACGTTCATTTGCTGTACTCACATCACGTGGTCCACGTATGTGCGCAATATGTTTGCAACCTTTGTCTAATAACAACCTTGTCGCTGCCTGACTTCCCGCATAGTTATCTGCATACACAGCGGGTATCCGCTCATTAAACATACGGTCAATCGCAACGACCGGTACTGACAAATTCATGTAATTAACACTATTTTGTGGATTTGTTGCTACAATAAATCCATCCACATTATTTTGCCTAAGTACATCAATATATTGCTTTTCTTTCTCTAAACTTTCATCAGAGTTACAAAGTACAACTGTGTACCCTTGCTTATGCGCTACATCTTCTACGGCACGTGCAACTTCTGGAAAGAATGGATTCACGATATTTGGAACAACTAAGCCAATTAAACGAGATTTTTTATTATACAGTGAACGCGCTACTGTACTAGGTTTATAATCTAACATCTCAATTGCTCGTTCTACTTTTTTTAATGTATCTTCATGAACGTATCCATTTTTATTTAATACTCTGGAAACGGTCGCAACAGATACTCCCGCTAATTTTGCAACGTCTTTAATCGTACTCATTCTTTTCCCTCTCCATTTCATGTAACCGTTTACAGAAAATAATATAACGTATTTCTAGAAATACGTCAATCATTTCTCACGAAAAAGCTTTTAAGGTTATACTCAAAAAAAGCACCGCCATAAGGCGATGCTTTTTCATTACGAATATGATACAGTTTGTTCTTTTTCTTCTACAGTAGGCTCTTTAGCGCCTTTTTTACGATCTGATAGTTTAATCTTCTGTAAGAAAATCGTAAAGATGGCCCCCACTACAATGAATACTAATCCTGTTAAGAATACAGTATGAAGTGAGTCTACTAAAGAGTTTTTCAAAATTGGTATAATGCTGTTAGCGAATGCTTCTGGCATTTGCTTTAATGCCTCTGGACTAAATAACATCGAATATAAACCTTGTGGATCTGTATGAATCATATCTTTAAATTTTGTTACCATTTGTCCCGCTTCTTTCGGGAATGTATCTAATACAGGTACTAAATTCTTTGTTAATGTTGTACCTGAAGTATTATTCATGATTGATCCTAGAATTGTAATACCAAATGTTCCACCGATTTGACGGAAAAACTGACTTGATGATGTTACGACACCAAGATCTTTTTTCGGGAAGCTTTCTTGTAACGCTAATGTTAATGTTGGCATTACGAGACCCATTCCTAAACCGATAACCATCATATAAGAAGTAGCAGTTAGTTTAGTTGTGTGCATATCCATCGTTGTTAATAACCAGAATCCTCCAGCCATTATAAGCATTCCTGTAATAATTTGTGGTTTTACACCAACTTTTAATACAAGTTGCCCGCCGATAATACTCATTACAATCATTGTAATCATCATTGGCGTCATAATTGTACCTGATTCGGCAGCACTTACTCCTACAATTCCTTGCATGAAGAACGGTACGAACATAATAGCACCGAACATTCCGATACTCATAAAGAATCCAATCGCATTTAGTAATGTAAATGTGCGATTTTTAAAGAAATGCATCGGTAAAATTGGTTCTTCTGCTTTCGTTTCAACGATAACAAAGCTAACGATACCAATTACAGCTAATGCAAATAACCCGATAATTTGCCAAGAATCCCATGGGTAATCTTTTCCACCAAACGTTAATGCAAGTAATAAACTTACAACACCGAGAATCATCGTAAAGATTCCAGCGATATCAATTTTAATTGGTCCCGTTTGTTTATGTGATTTTAATCCCATTGCAATAAAGATTGTCGCTAAAATACCAACTGGTAAGTTAATGTAGAATACCCATCTCCAGTTCACTGCGTCTACAATCCAACCACCAACTTGTGGTCCAATTACAGAAGCAAGACCGTACAACGCGCCAAAAATACCTTGCCATTTCGCACGTTCTTTTCCCGTGAACATATCTCCGATAATAATCATAGCCATTGGCATCATAATACCGCCACCAAGACCTTGAATACCACGGAAAATAATTAATTCTGTCATACCATTTGCCATACCACATAACGCCGAACCAACCATAAAAATAACTAGTCCTGTTATATATACGTTACGACGGCCAAGTAAATCCGCTAATTTACCTGCAATTGGTACAACTGTCGTTGATGTTAACATATAAGCTGTTGTTAACCACGTCATTAAGCTTAATCCGCCTAGTTCACCGACGATACGCGGCATTGCTGTACCAACGATTGTTCCATCTAATGCAGCAAATAGCATCGCGATTATTAAACCGATTAACAACAACTTTCTATTTATATTTTCTTGTTGCTCCATGTAATCTCCTCAATTCCTCTTAGTTATTCTCTTTTTTCTCTTGTGTCCCGCAAATAATTGTTTCTAACTTCTCAAAGAGACGTAACAAATCTTCTCTTTCCTGTAATTCTAAATGTGAGAAATATTTTGCAATGTGCTCATTACGAGCGGTCATTGCCTCTTCTACCCTAGTTTTCCCCTTTTTTGTTAACTCAATGACGACAACACGACGGTCATCTTTATCGTGATAGCGCTCTACAAGCTCCTGGTCAATTAGGCGATCAATCATCACTGTAATTGCACTAGGCTTTACATACATCTTTTTTGCTAATTTTGTTGCCCTTGAAGCTCCATAATGATCTAAAATCTTTAAAATATAAAACTGCGGTGGTGTAAGTCCTGTTGCTTGCATTTGTTCTAATAACTCTGTCTGCATTTTCTTTCCAATCGAAAAGGCAAGAGCTTGAATTTTATCGATGTGCGTCATATCATTTGGCATGTTATCCACCTCTTATTTAAACAATAAAATATTTAACGTATTTAAATATTAATCCCACGAACAAAATCCGTCAATAGTTTTTATTTATAAAAACGTTTACATTTTTGTCACAAAGTTGTATAATTTTCGACGAAGTTAATATTGACAGTCACGGAGAATCGGAGTATACGGCTATGAATCATAAAAAAGGAAACTTTTTTATATTTCATGGCCTTTTTATATTCTCTGTCTTAAAACGCTTCGAATTAATTAGGGGAGGATTTTCATTTTATGTTTTTCACACAATTATTTAAACCTGCGCCCCACGCGGAACGCTTACCAGCTGATCGCGTTGATAGCGAATACCGTAAATTACGTTTACAAGTATTCTTAGGTATCTTCATCGGTTATGCAGGCTACTACTTTGTTCGAAAAAACTTTTCACTAGCAATGCCATACTTAATCGAACAAGGCTTTAGTAAAGGGGAACTTGGGGTTATCCTTTCAGCAGTTTCTATTGCTTACGGATTAAGTAAATTTCTTATGGGTATCGTATCCGATCGTTGTAATCCTCGCTACTTTTTAGCAGCTGGTCTATTTTTATCAGGTATCATTAATATTATTTTCGGCTCATTTTCTTTCATTACAACGAGCATTATACTTATGTTTGTACTTCAGTTTTTAAATGGATGGGTACAAGGTATGGGCTGGCCTCCTTGTGGGCGTACGATGGTTCACTGGTTCTCTATTAGCGAACGTGGTACAAAAATGTCTATTTGGAACGTCGCTCATAATGTCGGCGGCGCGCTTATGCCTTCTCTTGTAACATTAGGCTTATACTTCTTCGCAGATGACTGGAAAAGTATTTTTTACTTCCCAGGTATTCTTTCAATTTTAGTTGGTATTTATGTATTAATTACAATGAAAGATACACCTCAATCTTGTGGACTACCTTCTATTGAAGAGCATACTGGAGAATATCCACCAGATGAGAAAATAAAAGATCGCGAACGCGAACTTTCGGCAAAGGAAATTTTATTTAAATACGTACTAAACAATAAATTTTTGTGGTACATCGCTATTGCGAACGTTTTCGTATATTTCGTACGTTACGGTGTTGTAGACTGGGCTCCTACTTATTTAGTAGAAGAAAAAAGCTTTACTCATAGTAGCTCACGTACTGCTTACGCTCTATATGAATGGGCTGGTATTCCAGGTACACTTCTTTGCGGATGGATGAGTGATAAACTATTTAAAGGACGCCGCGCACCTGCTGGTATTTTATTTATGGTTGGTGTATTTATCGCAGTTCTTGTTTACTGGTTAAATCCTCCTGGTAATCCAATGGTTGATAGTATCGCACTTGTCGCGATTGGATTTTTAATTTACGGACCGGTTATGTTAATTGGTCTACACGCTCTTGACTTAGCACCAAAGAAAGCTGCTGGAACTGCAGCAGGCTTAACTGGATTCTTTGGTTACTTAGGCGGAGCTGCTTTCGCTAGTGCCGCTATGGGCTTTATCGTAGATGCATTTGGATGGGATGGCGGATTCATCTTATTACTTGCATCTTGCGTACTTGCAATGTTCTTCCTTGCTCTTACTTTAAATACAGGGTCAGTAAAACAAAAGCAAGCTTAAGCACTAATATTATTCTTATCAAAAAAAGAGAGACTGTTCTTTCGAGAACACCTCTCTTTTTTCTACATATAAATCTTTTTTCTTACAAAAGATTTATCTTCCTCTCATTATATGTTAGCGTTTTCAAATAACTTCAATCCTTTATATAACAGCATTCAATCTCTGTATAAAAAGATTTTTGAATATTTTTTCAACTTATGCTTGTCAAACATTGTCAATTTATATTAAAATAACAACAACATACAAAATATTTAGTCTTTTCAGAAAGATGGAGGGATAGCCATGAAGAACCCACTTCTTCGCATTGAAAACTTACAGACTTCCTTTCGCATACAAGATCAATATCATGCAGCAGTTGATAACGTTTCGTTAACTGTCCATGAGAATGAAATTGTCGCGATAGTTGGTGAATCTGGTTGCGGAAAAAGTGCACTTGCCCTTTCTATTATGCGACTGCATAATGAAGCAAATACAAAATTACAAGGGCAACTTTACTATAGAGATAAGGATTTACTAACTATGTCGACCGCAGAAATGAATAAAGTACGCGGATCAAACATCGGCATGATTTTCCAAGAACCTCTTACAGCACTCGATCCTCTGATGACAGTTGGAAAACAAATCGAAGAAAACTTAGACTACCACACAAGCCTTTCAAAAGTTGAAAAGAAAGAACGCACCTTAGAACTACTTCATCAAGTTGGTATTCCAAAACCAGAACTTACATATAAACAATACCCACACGAATTATCTGGCGGAATGAGACAAAGAATTGTTATCGCAATTGCAATTGCTTGTAACCCAGCACTCATTATTGCTGATGAGCCAACAACGGCTCTTGACGTAACCATCCAAGCACAAATTTTAGACTTACTAAAATCTATTCAAGAACAAACGAAAATGGGCATCATTTTAATTACTCATGATTTAAGTGTTGTCGCAGAAACAGCCGATCGTATCGTCGTTATGTACGCTGGACAAGTTGTAGAAACAGGAAAAGTTGAAGAAATTTTTAACAACCCTCTTCACCCATATACTCGTTCTCTATTAAACTCCATTCCATCTGCGTATGCTGAAAAAGAAAAATTGCATGTAATTCAAGGGGTGGTTCCTTCGTTAGCGAAACTTCCTCGCACAGGTTGCCGTTTCCAAGCTCGAATTCCATGGATTAGACCTGATCAGCACGAGGAAAATCCAATTTTACATGAAGTAAAACCAGACCATTGGGTACGTTGTACTTGCTACAAGCATTTCAACTTCCAAGATAAGAAAGGAGATGACGTAACTCATGGCACTGCTTAAAGTAGAAGATTTAAAAGTACATTTCCCAATTAAAGGTGGTTTTTTCGGCCGCACATTAGATTACGTGCGTGCTGTTGATGGTGTCAGTTTTGAATTACAACCAGGTGAAACATACGGGATCGTTGGTGAATCAGGAAGTGGCAAATCCACAACGGGTAAAGCAATTATGCATTTAACGAAAGCAACAGATGGTAGCATTCATTTTAATAATAGAGATTTAACAAAGTTAAGTCGCTCTGAGTTACGTGAACAACGAAAAGATATTCAAATGATTTTCCAAGACCCATATTCATCATTAAATCCGAAGAAACGTGTTCTCGACATTATTGCTGAGCCTCTTCGAAATTTTGAGAAGCTCTCACCTGATGAAGAACGTAGAGCAGTTCAAGAATATCTTGATAAAGTTGGTCTAAATCCAGAGTCAATTTATAAATATCCACATGAATTTTCCGGTGGGCAAAGGCAACGGATTGGTATTGCACGCGCTCTTACATTAAAACCAAAGCTTATTATTGCTGATGAGCCAGTATCTGCACTTGACGTGTCTGTACAGGCACAAGTATTAAACTTCTTGCAAGATTTACAAGCTGAGCTCGGACTAACATACTTATTCATTAGTCATGATTTAGGTGTAATTCGTCATATGTGTGACCGTATCGGTGTTATGTACCGCGGGCGCATTGTCGAAGAAGCAACTAGTACAGAAATTTATAATAATCCGCAACATATTTATACGAAGCGCCTAATATCAGCAATTCCTGATATTCGTCCTGAAAACAGAGAACAACAACGTAAGCTCCGTCAACAAGTAAGCTCTGAGTATGAGAAATCATACGAAAATTATTTCAATGAAAACGGTCGGGCTTATGACTTAAAAGCAATCTCGCCAACGCACCGGGTGGCATTACCATAAGGGAGTGATAAAACATGTGGAAGTTTATATTACGGAGATTTTTAGTGATGATCCCGCAATTATTCGTGTTAAGTATACTTGTCTTTCTACTAGCTAAAGCAATGCCAGGCGATGCCTTAACCGGCAGAGCAGTAAATAATCCGAAAGCAGATCCAAAAGTCATTGAAGAGCAACGCGAAAAATTAGGTTTAAATGATCCCGTTACAACACAATATGTTCGCTGGGTTAAAAATGCTGTGCAAGGTGACTTCGGTATTTCCTATGCACATAAAATGAAAGTAACTGATTTAATTGGTGAACGCCTTGGAAATACAATTTGGTTAGCAATTCTTGTCCTTGTTCTTACTTACGTGATTGCAATTCCACTCGGTGTCATAAGTGGACGTTGGACTGATACATGGGCAGATCGGCTCATTACACTCTATAACTATTTAGGACTTGCTACACCACTATTTATATTTGCATTAATCATGCTCTTCCTATTTGGATTCAAACTTGCAATATTCCCAACCGGTGGTAGCGTAGATCCTCAAGTTGCAACAGGTACATTCGCTTACTATTTAAGTAAATTGAATCACATGATATTACCAGCCTTATCTGGTGCATTAATTGCAACAGTGGGTACAATCCAATATTTACGAAGTGAAATTATCGATACGAAACATAAAGATTTTGTACGCACAGTAAAAGCAAAAGGTGTTCCAGAATCAAAGGTTTATTCTAGACATATTTTACGTAATTCATTCTTACCAATCGCAGCGTTCTTAGGATACGAGATTACAAGCGTGGTTGCAGGATCAATTTTTCTAGAAAGCATCTTTAGTTATCCTGGTATTGGTCAATTATTTATGCAATCTATTTCTCAACGTGATTTTAGTGTCGTAACTGCACTTGTTTTATTTACTGGATTCGCAACGCTACTCGGGACTCTTCTTTCCGATATTATTCTAAGCATCGTTGATCCACGTATTCGTATTGATTAATGGAGGTGAAGAAACGTTATGTTAGCAAATCCCGAAAAACAAACTGAAGTCGTTCATTACGAAAAAAGTCCTTCTGGCTTTTCTGTCATGTGGCGTGAATTTCGTAAAGATAAATTAGCAATGTTTTCACTTTTCTTATTGGCAATCATACTGATCGCCGTTTACACAACTTCCTTCATCATGAAGCAGGAGGATATTGTAAAAGTTGATTTGTTTTCTATCTACTCCCCACCATCTAGTGAACATTGGTTAGGAACAGATTACGGTGGAAGAGATATTTTTGGACAACTTATTATTGGGACAAGAAATTCATTTACGATTGGACTTGTAATCACTATCCTCTCATGTTTGATTGGTCTTTCTATCGGACTAATTGCCGGTTACTTTGGTGGAACTGTTGATAACATCATTATGCGTATTATTGATTTCAAACTTATTTTACCTTTCCTAATGCTTGTTATCGTACTTATCACAATTGTTCCGGTCTTTAATGTTACTGTATTTATTTTGATCATGAGTATCTTCTTATGGACAGGAAAGGCCAGGTTAATTCGTTCTAAAGTATTGACCGAAAAGGAATTGGACTATGTATCTGCATCCAAAACATTAGGTACACCAAACTGGAAGATTATGATGTTTCAAGTGCTACCTAACTTAAGCTCTATTATTATCGTAAGCGTTACATTAAACCTTGCTGGAAACATTGGCATAGAATCTGGACTAACTTTCTTAGGTTTCGGTCTACCTGAGAGTACACCGAGTCTTGGAACACTTGTTAGTTATGCAACAAATCCTGATGTTCTACAAGAAAAATGGTGGATCTGGTTACCTGCATCACTCATGATTTTAGTGTTGATGCTGTGTATAAATTTTATCGGTCAAGCGCTACGTCGCTCAGCTGATGCGAGACAAAGAAAAGGTTAAGGGGTGGAGACAATGACAAACAAACCAAAATTTTTCAAAGTATTAAGTACACTTGCAGTTTCAACATTACTACTTTCAGCATGTGGGGGCAGTGGAGGTAGTGAAAAAACGAGCAGCACAAAAAAGGTAGACACAAGTAAATTTAATGAAACCGTTAAAAATGATAAAAAAGAAGTTAAAGATGGCTCATTAACATATGGGCTTGTTTCTAACACACCATTTGAAGGACTTTTGAACTTCGCTGTATATGAAGGTGATCCTGACAACCAAGTTATTACTTTCTTTGATGAAGGATTATTAGACAATGACAAAAACTGGGAATATAATAACGAAGGTGCTGCTACGTATGAAATATCAGCAGATAAAAAAACAATTACATTAAAAATTAAAGATAACGTAAAGTGGCATGATGGAAACCCTGTAACAGCTGAAGATTTAGAATATTCTTACCTTGTAATTGGTAGCAAGCTGTATGCTGGATCTCGCTATGACACTCAAATGCAAATGATTGAAGGAATGACTGATTATCACGATGGAAAAACTGACAAAATTTCCGGTGTAAAAGTAATTGATCAAAAAACAATTTCATTTACATTTAAAGAGCCAAATCCTTCTGTGAAAACTGGACTTTGGACATACCCTCTTCATAAAAAATACTTAGCAGATGTGCCGATTGATAAATTAGCAGAATCTGATAAAATCCGTAAAAATCCAATTGGTTTCGGACCATTTAAAGTTAAGAAAATCGTTCCTGGAGAATCTGTTGAATTTGAACGTTTCGATGATTATTGGGGCGGAAAACCAAAACTTAAAAATGTAGTTTTAAAAGTTGTAAATCCATCTATCGTTAATGCTTCATTGAAAAATGGTGACATTGACATCGCGGAAGTAAGTGCAGATCAATATCCGAACGTAAGTAAATTAAAGAATGCCCAACTAGTTGGAAGAACGGATTTATACTACAGCTACATCGGCTTTAAATTTGGACACATGGATAAAGAAAAACGTGAAATGGTAATGGATAAAGACACATTCAAAGATGTTCGTTTACGCCAAGCGATGGCTTATGCAATTGACCGAAAAGAAATCGGTGAAAAACTATATCACGGTTTACGTTATCCAGCTAACTCACCTATCTCACCAGCTTCACCTAAGTTCCACAATAATAAAGTAGGTTCTTATGATAAAGATGTTGAGAAAGCGAAAAAATTGTTAGACGAAGCTGGATATAAAGATAAAAATGGTGATGGTTTCCGTGAAGACCCTAACGGTAAAGAAGTTAAACTTAACTTCTTATCAATGAGTGGTAGTGATGTAAGTGAGCCTCTTGCAAAATTCTTTATTCAATCTTGGAAAGAAATTGGCATTAAAGTAGAACTTCTTGACGGCCGCTTACACGAATTTAACTCTTTCTATGATAAGCTGAAAAAAGATGACCCTGCAGTTGATTTATATGCTGGTGCTTTCGGTACTGGTTCTGATCCAGATCCATCTGGCCTTTGGGGACCTGATGCAAGCTTTAACTACCAAAGATGGTCAAATCCTAAAAATACTGAGTTATTAAAAGAAGGTCTTTCTCCAAAAGCTGCTGACGATAAATATCGTACAGAAGTATATGATAAATGGCAAAAACTAATCCATGATGAAGTACCGATGATTCCACTTCATTATAAGTTCGATCTAAAGGGTATCAATAACCGCGTAAAAGATTATAAATACACACCGGAAGATCAATATAAGTGGGCTAAAGTTAGTGTAACAAGTGATAAAGCAGAAACAGAGAAATAATAAAATAGCTCCTGGCACTGAGATACGTGCTAGGAGCTATTTTTTATTTATAATTCTTCTCTTACTAGTTATAACAACCAATTCCTTCCCTACTCTAAGATTAAAAGATTTGATGAATCATCTTTATTACAACAGCTAACGTAACAGACGCAGCAAATCCCCCTAAACAAATAAGACCGACACCTTGACTATATGATAAATTTTGAAGTGCTTTCATCTTTTTCATCCTCCCTATCTCCCCTTCGTTATTTTTATTTTACCAATGGAATAAATTTCATAACATCGATTTTTCTGACAACAAACTTACAAATTTGTAAGTTAACATCTTTTTAACTTATATATCTAGTATGTCCACACTCTCTCACTTTATACGCAAAAAAGACCTCGAATTACATCAAGGTCTTGCTTACACTACAGAATATCTCACTCAATTTATTTTATAATCATTACCGGACATTTCACACGCTTTGCTATTTTATGACTGACACTACCAAGCACCATTTCTTGTAATGTATTTAATCCTCTGCTTCCAGCAATAACAAGATCTATATCTCCTGTATTTACATATTGAACAATCGTATCTCCTGGATCGCCATGTAATATCGTAATTTTATAAGAAATGTTCTCTTTCTTTAATAAACCTTCAATCTCTTTTAATTTATCTTTTCGACTAGCCGATATTGTTTCTAGATCTGTTTGACCTTGTATAATATCTGATTTTGCCGTTCTATTATCTACTACGTACACAACTTCAACATTTGTTTCTTCGCTACATTTCGCAATATATGTTGCATGTTCCGCTGCTCGAAGTGCATGTTCAGAACCATCACATGCTAATATAATTTGTTTGTACATATGCTGAATCCCCTTTTCGTTATCCTACTCGTATTATATAATAAAGCCCCCTAAAAAGGAGGCTTTTAACTAGCAATTCTTTTATTATAAGTAGCCAAATTTGCAACAAGTTTTGAGCTACGTTCATTTAATCCTGTTACACTTACTTTCACACCACTTTGTTCATACTTCATGATAACTTTATCAATTGATGCCACTGCTGAATCATCCCATACGTGTGCGTGAGTAAAATTCAACTCAATTTCTTTTATATCTTCATTAAATGAAAAATTATTTATAAAATCTGCCGTAGATGCAAAGAAAAGTTGGCCATGAATTTCATATATTTTCTTATTTTCAATATATAAATGTTTCACGTGAATCTTTGCCATATTGAATGCAAATAAAACCGCACTAATTACTGTTCCGATAATTACACCTAATGCTAAATTATGTGTAATTAAAACAACCACAACTGTTACGATCATAACAAATGCATTCCCTTTTGGCACTTTATGAATTGTTATTACAGAGTTCCAATCAAACGTTCCGATTGAAACCATAATCATAACCGCAACTAAAGCTGCCATCGGAATATGAACAACATAGTCCCCTAAAACGAATAGTAAGATAATCAAAAATCCGCCCGCTACAAACGTCGATAATCGTCCACGTCCACCTGATTTAATATTAATAACAGATTGACCAATCATTGCACAACCTGCCATTCCTCCGAAGAAACCAGCGACAATGTTTGCAATCCCTTGTCCACGTGCTTCCTTATGCTTATTACTTTCCGTATGCGTCATATCATCTAAAACTGAAGCTGTTAGTAATGACTCTAGTAAACCGATAATTGCAAGCATAATTGCATACGGTAAAATAATCCCTAATGTCTCAAGTGTAAAAGGCACGTCAGGAATGCTAAAGAACGGTAATTCTTTCGGTAAGCTTCCCATATCCCCTACTGTTTTCAACTGTAATCCGCTCATAATTGCAATACTCGTCACAATAATAATTGAAATAAGTGTAGACGGTACGGCCGTCGTAATACGTGGAAATACATATATAATTACAAGTCCTAATGCGACAAGTGCATACATTTGCCAAGTTGCATTTTTAAAATGCGGCAATTGCGCTGTAAAAACTAAAATTCCAAGTGAATTTAAAAAACCACTCATAACAGATTTCGGAACAAACTTCATAAATGAGCTCAGTTTGAACACGCCAAAAATAATTTGGACAATACCTGTTAATATTGTTGTAGCAAATAAATATTGCAAACCGTGATCTTTAACAAGCGTTACCATTAGTAATGCCATTGCACCTGTTGCAGCTGAAATCATCCCAGTTCTTCCACCAACAAATGAAATGGTAACTGCAATACAAAAGGCTGCGTATAACCCAACCGTCGGATCCACACCTGCAATAACAGAGAAAGCAATTGCTTCAGGAATTAACGCTAAAGCAACAACAATTCCTGATAGTACGTCCCCTCTCACATTGGAAAACCAATCATTTTTTATCGTTTGAAACAAAATATCACTCCTCTACTCTTTTACCCCGCATTAACGGGCAGTAAGACCCTATCTCAAAATTCGGCGACAGCAAAGAAGTTAGGTGGGGATCAACTGCCCATAAAAGCCCGATTGGTGCGGGCTAATAATCATTGGGGATGAACAACCCCCAATGATTAAAGTTTCACTTTATCATTTGATTTTCTCCATAAGAAAATCTAAGCCGACTGCACGAAGGCTATTATATAACGAGTAGAGAGATTTTTGCTATGTAAAAGTTTCCTAAAGAAAAAGACCCTACCTTAGTAGCGCCTTTGCTCCTTTTACCCCGTTAACGGGTAGTAAGACCCCGCCTCAAAATTCAGCGAACGCAAAAAAGTTAGGTGGAGATCAACTGCCCGTAAAAGCCCGATTGGTGCGGGCTAATAATCAATGGGGAAGAACAAAACCCCCAATGATTAAAGTTTCACTTTATTAGTGTCCACCGTGCCCTTGACCACTTTCTTGCACAATCTCTAATCTCTCATCCAATATACCTTGTGTTTCAAATGAAATATCACTCGTACTTCCTAATAAGAAACCGTGGTTATATGGTCCAAGTGTTGGGTCATCTTTAAACTTCGGTTGAATAGTAGCAAGGAAGTCATACACTGGTTGTGAAGCTTTTCCTGCTTCTAACAAGATAACAGGCGCATGTTTACCCATATGTGAAAATGGTGCTCCTGCAACTGCTAAGTCTGGTGTTTTGTTTGAAACAAATGATACACCATGGCCTGGTTTCGTGAATCCCCATCCAAATTTTGTTTTTTCATCTTTAAATTTCGCAAATGCAATAGAATTCTCTACCGGAGTCTCCCCACTAATACGCGTTACTTTCCCGTATTTGCTTAACTCTTTTTCTACTTCTTTTGAAACGATTTTTTCTGGTCCTAGTACATATATATTTGCTTTATCTTTTCTCATCTTTAATGCCTCTATCGTCGCTTCTGGCACTTTATTCTTTTCTGTATAGAGTAGTGGTTCTGGCATATGAGAAATCCAATTTACAGCTGGTGTTGTATATAAACGTCCTTCCTCTTCGGATGAGCCGATAATGACGCTATTTGGATAACTTCCTGTTATATCCGCGTACTCTTTATCAACATCTTTTGCAAATGTAGCTGGATCCGTTTCTTTTATTTGCTTTACTTTATAGTCTTTTAATTGCTCCAGGATTGATGCACCGACATCCCCCATCACCATAATTTGTGTTCCATCTTTCGTTCCGAGCGGATTTAGCCGTTTTATTTCTTTTAACGTCATTTCAGGTACCTTTTCTTTTTCTATAAATAAGATCGGCCCGTTATTCGGATGATGAATAAGATCCGCACTTGCAATCCCTAATTGCCACTCGCTCACTGGCACTAAAATAACAGCGCCTGGCTGATTCTCTTTATGAGTTGCTGGCCATATCGTTTGTGAAGTTAATACAGCCATTTGCAATGGATCATTTGTGTTTAACCTCGTTACATTTTTTAAACTTGTCGTTAATAAATCATTCGATGCACCTTGATTCATTTCTTTCGGCGCAGTTACCTCCTGCTTCATTTTCATTTCCTTCTGCTCTGTTTTCTTCCCTTCTTTAGATTCATGGTTTTTATGATCTGTATTTGTTTGTCCACATGCCGCAAGACCAACTGCTGTAACTATTGTTATCCCAAAAACTCGGGTCATTCTTTTCACTATACCGCCTCCGTATGAATCATTTTCGAGCCAATATCATTACCTAAAATGGAATTTCAACTTTACAATAACAAGAAATTCTGAAGAAATTATGCAGATGCATCATAATCTGCACCATTTCTTCATGATTTTGCATTAAACTTTAAGTAACGATTATAACTATGGAGGACTCTCTATGATTGATATACTGCTCGTAGACGATGAACCGAGAATGCTTGAATTATTAATGCTTTATCTGACCCCAATTGGATATAACTGCGTATGTGCAGTATCTGGTGAAGAAGCTATTTCACATATAGAAAACCAAAATTTTAAATTTGTTTTACTCGATATTATGATGCCAAAAATGGACGGATGGGCAACATGTAAAAGAATTCGTTCCTTTAGTAACGTTCCTATTATTATGGTAACTGCCCGTGATCAAACAGTAGATGTCGTCCAAGGATTAAAACTCGGGGCAGATGATTACATAACAAAACCTTTCCATGAAGAGGAGCTTTTCGCAAGAATTGAAGCTGTTTTACGGCGTACGAATCAAGATGCGCAAATCCAATATCACGGTATTTTATGGGATGAGGCAAAGCATTTCGTTTCCGTCTATAATGAAGAACTTCTTCTCACTCCAATCGAATTCTCTTTACTCGGATTATTTTTACGTCATGTGAACTACGTATTAAGCCGTGATCAGCTCATTGAACGAATTTGGGGATTAAATACAAATACAGAAAATAGAACAGTTGATTCACATATTCGTAATTTGCGTGATAAATTACGAAAAGTAAATTTCCCTATTGATCACCATTTAAAAACTGTTTACGGAGTCGGATATCGATGGGTTGATACTCTAGATTAAGGAGCAAAGCAATGAAGCGAATTTCTATTCAGCTCGGATTTTATTTTTTGATTGTTACACTTTTAATCGAAAGTGTTCTATTTGTCTTGCTTTATTATAGCCTTGTCAACAATAGAGTAAATGAAGAAATGACAGCTTTATTAAAGCGCGGAAATAGTCACCGAGATGTCCTTGAAAAGTATTTTGATAAGCAAACAATCTCCCATGTTGCACTAATGGAATCCGAAGCCGAAACCACTGTCGTTATTACAAATGCAAATAAGGATGTACTAGCTAAATCCAACGAAATAAATACTACTATAAAAAAGCATATTGAAAAGATGCAAACACGGACAGATCATGATGGAGCAATTATAGAAAATCATTGGAAAACATCTAATTATATATGTACAGTTAGCCCCATTGTAGTGGCTGGAAAAACGGAAGGCTACGTATATATGTTTCTCGGAACAGAATCAATCGAGGAAATGGTTAACGGGCTAACAAGACAATTCATTATTGCCGGAGTCATTACGTTTCTATTAACAGTCATCACTATCTTTCTATTATCACGGTTGTTAACAAAGCCATTGTTACACATGAAACATGCCACTGAAAAAATGAGTAAAGGCGATTTATCTGTTTCGTTAACAACTACTCGAAATGACGAAATTGGTGAACTAGCATCGTCTATTCAAACGCTTGCTAATGATTTACATTATATGAAAACAGAGCGAAGTGAATTTCTAGCAAGCGTTGCTCATGAATTACGAACACCTTTAACATACGTAAGAGGTTACGCGGACATTGCTTTAAAAGAAACCACATCTCCTGAACAACGTTTACGATATTTATCTATTATAAAAGATGAGTCTGATTACATTACAAACTTAGTTCAAAATTTGTTTTCACTGGCACAAATGGAACAACATAACTTCTCTATTCAAGTAAAGGAAGTACATTTACACACCTTCCTTACTCGCATAGCCGAAAAAGTAAACGCCATGTATAAAGAAAGATACATTAAAGTTTCTTTCTCTTGCCCTTCTACATTGCTAGTAAACTTAGATGAACAGCGATTTGAACAAGTTATAATAAACATTTTAAATAACGCTTATAGACATTCAAAAGAACATTCTCATATAAACATTTCTATTACAGAAGAACATAAACATATTTCCATTACAATTGAAGATGAAGGCGAAGGTATTCCACCTGAAGACCTCCCATACATTTTCGATCGCTTTTATCGTGTTGATAAAGCAAGAACACGTGCTACAGGCGGAACTGGTTTAGGTCTATCTATCGTGAAAGAAATTGTAGAACTACACGGCGGGACGATTACTGCCACAAGTGAAGTTGATCATGGATCTTGTTTTACAATTTCATTACCATCCATAAAAAAACACGACTATCATCAATAGTCGTGTTTTTATCATTTTGCCTTATAATATAAATTTACAAATTGTCCAAAACGTTTCGTATCCGTTAAAGTTAAATGGATTTCCGGGTTATTGTCTTGAAATAACGGCACTCCAGAACCTAATATATGAGGTGTAATTGTAACAACATATTCATCAATTAGATTATTCTTAAAGAATTCTCTTAATAAACTTCCTCCACCGACCATCCATATTTTAGATCCTTCTTGCTCTTTCAACCTTTTTGTAAACTCCACTACATCTTCATTTACAAACTCCACGTGTTCGTTTGAACCTTTTTCTGAGTTAGAAAAAACATAACATTTTTTATCTACATACGGGAATGTTTCCATATGCTCTACTACATAATTGTACGTTCTTTTTCCCATGATTATTGTATCAATTGTTTCATACATTTCTGTATAACCGTTATCTCCCTCTCCTTCTGTTTCCATTAACCACTGTAAATCATCATCTTCTTTCGCAATATATCCATCCAAACTAGCGGCTATAAATAAAACTATTTCACGTGACATCTCTTTTCCTCCTTGCATCCCATCTTGATAACATATGATGTAAACAATATACTAACAATAAAACATGACAATTTATGTCATGTTAAAAAGAAAAAAGGTGATACATTTGTCAAAAGCTAAACGCTTATTAGATATTCTTCTATTTGCTTCTGCGAAAAAAACATTTACAGCTCAAGAAATAGCTGATGAATTTAATATTTCCGTTCGTACGGTTCATAGATACATTTTAGATTTGAGTGATATGGGGTTGCCCATTTACGCAGAACAAGGTCGTAACGGCGGCTATAAAGTATTAACGAATAGAGTCATTCCACCTATCTTATTTACGGAAGAAGAAGCAGTATCCATCTTTTTTGCCTTTCAATCTTTAAGCTACTACCGAGACTTGCCTTTTAATACAGAAATCAATTCTGTTACTCATAAACTGTACAGCTCTCTACAACATGATGCGAAAGCGAAAGTTGATAAAATCCGTTCTTATATCGCTTTTTGGAACCCTAAAAGAACAATTGATACACCACTTTTAAACGAAGTGTTAACTGCGGCTATTGAAAATAAAAATTTACACTTTCAATACGAATCTAAATCGGGGATAAAAACAAAACATGTTCATCCTATAGGTGTATATGCTCATGATGGGCTATGGTATTTACCATCCTATGACTTCAGTAGAAAAAAAGTATTACTGTATCGCGTTGATCGTATTCTTTCTATATTATCAGCAGAAGAAAATGAAAGTACGTTCATGAATTTAGCAGAATGGTTTGACTCTAGCTCTAACGTCGTACACATTCCTATGCAGTTACATGTCGTATTAACAACAGAAGGTGTACGCCAATGTAAAAGCGTTCCTTACTTAGAAGAGTTCGTTGTCATAAAGGAAGATGGGACAGGATATATACATTCAACAATTGATAAAGGCGAAATTAACTTTATTACCTCTTTATTTTATAGACTCGGAAAAGATGCAAAAGTTTTAGAACCGAAAGAATTGATAGATGGTTTACGTATACGTGCGAAAGAAGTTTTAAGTATGTATGAAGATTAAAAAGGCGTAAGAGAAATTCTTTTACACCTTTTTAGTGTGCAATATTTTCTCTATCTCTTCTTTTAACAACGTCTTTATTTCTTCCAAATTATGATTCTTCTTTTCCTCCGGTTGCACCGTATAAAACTCAGCAAACGAACGCTCTTTATATCTTGGTACGACATGCATATGATAGTGCGTTAGTTCGTTAAAGATTCCACCATTTTGGCAAATTGTAACTCCGTCAGGTTCATATAATGACTTAATCGCTTTTGCAATAATCTTAGAAGCATCCATAATGGATTTTGCTACAACGTCATCTAATTCGTCCACTTCTACAACATGCTGCTTTGGCACAATTAAAGTATGCCCTGGATAGAAAGGTTCATGATCTAAAAAACATGTTACATAGGCATCTTCATATATTTTATATATCATTTCTTCTCCGCCTGCTAATTTACACCCTAAACATTCCATCATATTTCCCCCTTTATTAAAAACATAAAAACGTGAGAGCCGTATTCTCACGTTTTTATGTTTCATTTTATTAGTTCAATTGTTTCCGTAACCTTTATACTATCTTTTACAGATTGAACAATCGTACAATTTTTCACTGCAAGTTGCAGCGCCTTATCCAGCTGCTCTTCTGTAATGTTTTGCGCTTTAATTTTATAGTGCAAATGAACACTTTCAACTGGCTTCGATAAAGCTTCACTTCTACCAATTTCAGTTTCGATTGTAAACGTATCATATGTAATACGTTTCTTTTCTAAAATTGTTTGAAAGACAATTGCACTACATCCTGCGATAGAAGAAACGAGTAATTGTAACGGTGAATACCCGTTTTCTTTTCCAATCGCTAATTGACCATACGATAAATCTGCCTCAATATCAGCGTGTTTGATTGTTAGTTTCATTTGTTTTTTCCATCTCCACTTTCATCGGTTTCTGCCGTTTCTTACTCATATAATAATATATATAGCAGAAAATGATAAATGGAATACCACAGTATAACGCCATTCTTTGTTCAGGAATAAACGCTAAACTAATAACAACGATGCTATTTGTAATTAAAGCTAAAATTGGGACAATCGGGTATAGTGGTGTTCTATACTTTAAGTCCTCTAACTTTCCTCCGCCTTTTATATACTGACTTCTAAAGCGAAGTTGCGATAGAGCAATAATAATCCAACTTGAAACAGCCGATAAACCAGCTATCGATAATAAGTACATGTATACTGTATCTTCTGCAAGGAAACTTGTGAATAGAGATAATCCAGCTACCGCAATCGTTACGACTAGCGCTGTAATTGGAATACCACGCTTATTTACTTTCTGGAAGGAAGTTGGTGCCATTCCTTCATTTGCAAGTGACCATAGTATACGAGTTGCCGCATATAATCCTGAATTCGCTACGGATAGTAACGCTGTAATAATAACGAAGTTCATAATATCAGCTGCGTATGGAATACCAATTTTATCAAATACAACTACAAATGGACTTTCAATTACCCCTGCTTCTTTCCAAGAAATTAATCCTACTAAAATCGTCATTGTTAAAATGAAGAATAACATAATGCGCCATACTGTATTACGGATCGCACGTGGAATTGTTTTTTCTGGATTTTCACTTTCTCCCGCTGCAATCCCGATTAACTCTGTTCCTTGGAACGAGAAGTTAACTGTAATCATTGTAAGTAATACGGCAGCTAGTCCATTCGGGAATAACCCACCATCACTTACAAAGTTAGAGAAAAGAGGTGCTGCTTCTTTTCCATCGTATGGTAAAAAACCTAGTAATGCACTACCACCAAGAACAACAAATGCAAGAATTGTAATTACTTTAATACTAGAGAACCAAAATTCTAATTCAGCATAGCTTTTCGCCGAAATTGCATTTGAAGCATATAAAATAACGCCGAATACGAGACACCATACCCAAACATCAACATTCGGAAACCATCTTTTCATCATTAAACCGATTGACGTTAATTCTAGTCCTACTGTTACTGCCCAGCCAAGCCAATATAGCCAGCCGATCATAAAGCCCGTTCCTGGTCCAATAAACTTCGTTGCATACTTTTGGAAAGAGCCTGAAACTGGCATTGCTACCGTTAACTCTCCAAGACAAAGCATTGTTAAATACATAATAAATCCGCCCACTAAATATGAAAGGATGGCCCCCCCTGGTCCAGCCTGATTAATGGTGTAACCTGAACCTAAGAAAAAACCAGTTCCGATTACACCACCAAGTGCGATCATAAATAAATGTCTACTCTTCATCGTACGATGTAATTTCTCATTCGTTGGTTGCTGCATCTAAATCCTCCCCCTACAAATATACCCCTATATCTTGTTAAAATTTTCTGATAATAAAAATATACACGAAAGCGGTTACAATTTCTATATAAAATTAAAACTTTTCTGATAAAACAATATAAAAAATCGAATTATTGCAAGATTTAGATTCTATTTAGAGGAAAATAAGGAGAAACAAGGAAAAAACCCTTACATATATTGTAAGGGTCAACGAAGTTCTAACCTTCTCGATAAAATTGATAAACTATAATTTACGATAAAATACACACAAGCTACTACTATAAACGTCGGAATCATATAATTTACATTTTGTCCGCTAATAATTTGAGCATTATGCATAAGCTCTGGTAGTGATATAACGACTGCTAGCGATGTATCTTTCAGCAATGAAATAAACTGACTGACAAGTGGCGGAACCATTCTTCTTAATGCTTGTGGTAAAATAATATGCCAAAGTGCTTGAACATACGTTAATCCTGAAGATCTTGCGGCCTCAATCTGTCCTTTTTCAATAGATAATAGGCCACTTCGAACAATTTCAGATATCATTGCTGATTCAAATATTGTTAAAGCAACAATTGTAGCTGTTATAATTTCTAATTTCAAGCCTGCTTCTGGAAGTGCAAAATACGTGAAAAATATAATTAAAAGTAGTGGTAAGTTTCGAATCACTTCAACGACAATTCCTAATATTTGTGAGACGACAGGGATTTTCATGTAGCGCAATATTCCTATTACGCTACCAATAATAAAACTAAGTATAATCGCTACGAGCGCTACCTCTAACGTTATAAGTAATCCTTTTAATAAAAAGAGGATATGATCTCCTGTAATTGCTCCCTTAAAATCCATTTACACCGCCTCCTTTGCTAAGCGTTTTTCTAAATAACGCACTAGCATACTGAGCGGAATTGTTAATATTAAATAAAACATCCCGACAAATATATAGACATCGAACGTAACAAGTGTCTTCGTTGAAATTAAGTCTCCTTGATACATTAAATCCGTACCAGCGATAATTCCGAGTATGGAAGAGTTTTTTACTAAATTGAGAAATTGATTTCCTAAAGGAGGGATTACGATTTTCATCGCTTGAGGTAAAACGACATGGTACATCGCTTGCGTATAAGTCAACCCTGAAGAACGTGCTGCTTCCATTTGACCTTTCGCAACGGATAAAATACCAGCGCGAATGACTTCAGCAATAAACGCTGCAGTATATACGGTAAGCGTAACTGTTCCTGCTACAAAACCATTTAAAGTAATGCCTACTACAGGTAAAGCGAAATAGAATATAAATGCAATTAATACGAGCGGAATATTTCTTACAAATTCTACAATAGCAGCTCCCAACCAATTTAAAATGCGAATCGGTGCAATACGCATTACCGCCAATACTACCCCTAAAATAAAACTGCCTATTAATGCAATTACACTAGACATCACTGTATATTTAAATCCTTCTAAATACATGTCAATGTTATTCGTTAATATAGAAAAATCAGGCACATATTCTCCCCTCTTTCTTTACAAGAAGAGGATGAGCATCCCTCATCCCCTCACTCTTACTATTCACTGGGAATAAAGCCCCACTAATTAAAGTTTCACTTCACTACTCTTGCTTTTGCCCAATCCATTTCTCATACAGTTTGTCGTACTCTCCGCTCGCTTTCATATCTTTTAGCAAGCTATTAATCTCTTTCGTTAAATCATCTGCACCTTTTTGCACTGCGATTCCGTACGGTTCATCCGTAAAAATTTTCCCTACAACTTCATAATTTGAATCTTGTTTTGCCATGCCGTAAAGAATTGCATTATCTGTCGTTAACACATCACCTTTTCCTGCTTTTAACGCCGTAAATGCCTCACTGTAATTTTCAAATTCTAATACAGTCGCTTCCGGTGACTTTTGACGAATGTTATTTGTAGATGTTGAACCTTTTACTGCTAACACTTTTACGCCCTTTTTCACATCATCAATACTTTTAATATCGCTCCCTTTTTTCACGAGTAACGATTGCCCTGCTTTAAAATATACATCTGAAAAATCTACCTCTTTTTTACGTTCTTCCGTAATTGTCATTGTTGCGATAATTGCATCAATGTCACCGTTTTTCAGTAGTGGAATACGCGTTTTAGACGTTACTTCTTTTAATTCTAGTTTCTTTTCATCTCCGAGAATTTTTTTCGCAAGCACCTTTGCAACATCAACATCAAATCCTTCTACCTGCCCTGTTGAAGGGTTTTTCAATCCAAATAAGTTCGTATCATTCTTCACCCCAACTACTAGTTTCCCTCGCTTCTTAATTTGCTCAACGGCACCGCCTTGCTTCGTATTCGTTTCTTTCGCCTCATCTTTTTTACTTCCGCACCCAGCAACGACAAGTACGAATAAACAAGAGAACACGATTAAGGTAAATAACTTTTTCATTTTAAGCATGAAATTCCTCCTCTAATGATTTAACACTCGGCTTAAAAATAAACGAGCTCTTTCTTGTTCTGGGTTTGCAAAAAATGATGTTGGTGTTGTATCCTCAATAATTTGGCCCTCATCCATAAATAAAATCCGATCTGCTACTTCTCGCGCAAATCCCATCTCATGTGTGACGACAACCATCGTCATCCCTTCTTTAGCTAACGTTTTCATAACATCAAGCACTTCTCCAATCATCTCTGGATCAAGAGCAGACGTAGGCTCATCAAATAGCATAATTTCTGGTTGCATCGTAAGTCCCCTAGCAATCGCTACCCTTTGCTGTTGACCTCCTGATAATTGATGTGGATATACACCTGCCTTCTCCGGGATTCCTACTTTCTCTAAATAAAACATCGCTGTTTTCTCTGCTTCTTCTTTTGAAATTTTATTTACTTTAATCGGTGCTAGTGTAATATTTTGAAGAACTGTTTTATGCGGGTATAAATAAAAATGCTGAAAAACCATCCCAATATTTCGGCGTAATTCATTCATATCTGTTTTTTTATTGTGCACTTCTGTATTTTGTACAATTAATTCTCCATCTGTAATAGTCTCCAATTGATTTATACACCGCAGTAATGTGCTTTTCCCTGATCCTGAAGGACCAACAACTACTACCACTTCACCTTTTTTTACTTGCACATTAATATTTTTCAAAACTTGAAAGTTACCGTAATATTTATTGACGTTACGAAACTCTATCAACATACTCCCCCCTTCCCCTCAACAAAGCATGTACATTCTTTTTATATTCAAAAATAGTCCCAAAAATAACTTCTCGCTTCATTTTCGTCCATAAAAAAAGCAAAGGGATTTCCCTTTGCTCCTTCATTTCTATTCTATTAAGATACTTCTTCCTTCTTATCTTTTCCGTATTCATGCTCCCAAAAATCAGCGTTTTTAATTCCTAATGGGCCCGGATCAAATACTGGATCTTTACCTTCTTTTTTCTGTTTTTCATAATCCTTTAATGCAACTAATGCTGGCTTTTGTAATAATAAAATCGCGATAATATTAACCCAAGCCATAATACCTACACCGATATCGCCTAAAGCCCAAGCTGTTGCTGCTGTTTTTATACAACCATAGAATACTGCTCCTAAAAATACAAACTTTAATATCAGGGACAGCCAAGGACGATCCTTATCACGATTTAAGTACGCGATATTCGTTTCTGCAATGTAGTAATACGCCATTATCGTTGTAAATGCGAAGAATAATAGCGAGATTGCGACGAAACCGTTTCCAAAACCAGGGAATACAGATTCCACCGCTGCCTGTGTATATCCAGGACCTGGCTGCGCACCGTTTAGTTTATTAACGATAAAGTTTTTTCCGCTTGCATCAAATACGTTATACATGCCTGTAATAATCATCATAAATGCTGTTGCTGAACAAACAAATAATGTATCAATGTAAACGGAAAATGCTTGTACTAAACCTTGTTTAGCTGGATGTGATACTTCAGCTGCTGCTGCTGCGTGTGGTCCAGTTCCTTGCCCTGCTTCATTGGAATAAATACCACGTTTTACTCCCCAAGAAATTGCTAAACCGATAATACCACCGAAAGCTGCTTCTAATGCAAATGCACTTTTAATAATTAACATAAATGCTTCTGGCAATTTTTCAATATTCATAGCAACAATGACGCAAGCTACTAAAATATAACCAACTGCCATAAACGGTACGACAACTTGTGCAACGTTAACGATTCGCTTTACGCCACCGAAGATGATAATAGCTAATACAACAACTAATAAAGCCCCTGATACGGTAGTGTTAATTCCAAAAGCTGTTTCTAAACTTACGGCAATACTATTTGCTTGCACACCTGGCAATAAAAGCCCCGTTGCAATAATTGTCGCTGCAACGAATACTAATGCATACCATTTCACACCTAAACCTTTTTCAATGTAATAAGCAGGTCCACCACGAAACTGTCCTTGATGTTTCGTTTTATATATTTGCGCGAGTGTTGATTCCACATAAGCTGATCCTGCTCCTAAAAAGGCTACTGCCCACATCCAAAATACAGCTCCTGGTCCACCGAATGCAACCGCTGTTGCTACCCCAGCTATATTCCCTGTCCCAACGCGTCCTGATAACGAAAGTGCTAACGCTTGGAATGAAGAAACACCAGCCTCTGATTTTTCTCCTTGAAATGTCAGCTTCACCATTTCTCCTACATGCCTTACTTGTAAAAACCTCGTTCGAATGGAAAAATATAACCCTACTCCTAAACATAAATAGACAAGTGCTGGACTCCAAACAATATTATTTATCCAATTTACGATAGCTTCCAATATTCCCCCTCCTTATTTATAAAGAATATTCTGAATATATATAAAATTATAAGTGTATACCGAATCTATAACAATATTATTTTAATAAAACAAACATATTTTTGTATAAAAAAACAAAGTATATATTTATTTTATATACTTTGTTTTGAACAAAATGTATTATATATTCACAATTGCTTCTTTGCTTATAATTCTTTCATATAATTCTTCCGATAATTTCCGGAAGTTATCTGGCATATCTTTCCCCTTAAACTTCTTTTGAAGTGTACCGTATAAACCAACATCACGTAGACGTAAGAACAAGGGTAACGATTCATACCAACTATCCGCTAGTCTGTGCTCATACTCATAGCCTTTTCGTAACACTTGTAGCTGTTTACGAGCAAAATTTGTCTTCTCTTCCGCTGTCCACGGTGTAAATAGAACAGAGTAATAGAGAACCATCGCTAAATCATGTATAAAGTAATTATAAGCCGCATCATCAAAATCAAAGATTGTTAGCTCTTTACCATCATAATGAAAATTACCTGGATGAATATCACCATGCATAAGACCAAACGTTTCTCTTTCAATTGGAAGGGCCTTTATCTCATCCATTAATACCGCTGCAATCTTTTTCACTTGATCATCTTCTAATTCATTAACAATCCCACTCTCATCTTCTTCCCACGTATCACGATAATCCGTTTTAGGATAGTTCATTGTTAGACGATGCAGTTGTCCAATCGTTTTCCCCCAAGCTTCAAAGAGAGGCTCGCCCCAATAAGGCGATTCTTCTCCTTTTACTTGCTCACCTTTCGCGTATGTAAATAAGGAAGCGAAAAAGAAAGTTCCATCCTCTGCTCCGATTTCTTCTACAAGATTTTGAGACGTTGAGTAAAGAGGTCCCGCTACCTTTGCCCCGTTTCCCGCAACATATCGTAAAAAATCTAGTTCAGCCTCTACCTCTTGTTTAGATCGATGCGAAGAATGCGTTAAACGCAATACATACTCTTCATCACTATTTCTCTTCGCCTTAAAAATATAATTCTCGAAATCTCCAAGCGGCTTGTCTTCCACTGTTACATGAAATGCCTTTGCTGCTCTTGCTAAAACCTCTTTTGTAAAAACTCGTTCTACAGCTATTTCCATATGTATCCCTCCTATATATCTTCTTAATTCGACACAAATGTGAGAAGTACTGCTAGAAAGTTGAATAATGCGTGGACAATCATAGCTGATAAAATAGAATTTGTTTTCTCATATAACCAAGCAAATACTATCCCACTCAAAAAGTTCACCGGTAATGTGTTATACGTGGGAATATGGACAACGGTAAATATTATGGAACTGATAAACATACCGCCCCATATACCATATCTATCACGAAAAAAAGTATAAAAAACACCTCGATATAAAATCTCTTCATAGATCGGTGATATAATTGCTGCTCCAATTACCGCGATACAGAATGAATAGATTGATTTATCATTTTGGACCGTCTCCGTCTTACTATTTTCAAAGGAAATACCCATTTTCTCCATTATCACTAATACAGCAATACTAGCTACAATTAAGAAAATAACCGCTCCAACTGTCCATAAAAGATCTTTCCATGAAAGCTTCCGAATCCCAATATCTTTCCACGACAAGTTATATCTTTTTATACAAAAAAGATAAACTACAGTAGTAAATATCACTGCCATTATAAATCCCATTAATACTCCAGCATATAATGAGTTACCTATTATTTTTAAAGCATAGTCATAAAAAAGAGATTCAACAGTTACTGGAACAATAATAAATACAAACAAAAATAAATATAAAACTTCTTTCCATCCCCACATACTTTTCAAAATCATATACACCATCCCTCTACTCCGTGTTTCCTTAAGTATAAAAGATGACGTAACGTAACTTTCAATCCTCTTTTTTAAAAATAATCCAAGCATAAATTTCTCACAAAAAGCAAAAATTAACAGAAGTAACTTTATCTAAAAGAGGTGGAAATTATGACAGAGCAAAAGGAACAACAAGAGAATACGGGTCAAAAGCATATGTTTCCATCACTTCCGGAAAATATTAATTACATTGAAAATAAGCTCTGTCATTCAGACGATATAAAAAAATTAGATGTCCCATTTCAAAGCGGCAAAGGAACAATCTTATATATCGAATCTTTAGCAGACCCAAATTTGATTCACCAATTAGCTCTTGAGCCTTTATTAACTCGGTCGGATTTGTCTTTAAATAAAGCTTTTGCCACATTAAATATGAAAAAAGAAACAAATTTAAATTACGGTGTGCAACTTTTATTACAAGGAAAATCATTATATTTCCATGAACAAGTCGACAGTTTTTGTATTTTCGAAACAACTTTATCTTTAAAGAGAGATATAGCAGAGCCTGATAATGAAGGGATTGTACGCGGTCCACATACTGGTTTTGTAGAAGATTTAGCAACTAATTTAACTTCGATCCGTAAGCTCATAAAAAGCCCAAATATTGTCGTTAAATATTTCACACTTGGTGAAGAAATGCACACGAAAGTGGCAATTGCTTATATGCAAAACATCGCGAATGACGATTTAGTTACAGAAGTAAAAAGAAGATTAGAAACGATTAAGACAGATGCACTTATGCCTCCAGGATATATACAAGAATTTATAGAGGATACGTCTTTCTCACCCTTCCCGCAGCAATTAAATACAGAGCGTCCAGATAGAGTCGCAGCAAATTTAATGGAAGGACGCGTCGCTATTTTATCTGATGGAGATCCAACAGCGCTCATCGTACCTGTTACGTTATTCGCTTTCTATCAATCACCAGATGATTATAATAACCGCTGGATTGTCGGTTCTTTCGTCCGAATGATTCGCTTAGTGAGTTTTTTAATAGCCTTTCTCTTGCCAGCTATATATATCGCAACGGTTGCTTTTCATCCTGATGTGTTGCCACTTGAACTCGTTTATACAATTAAAGCTTCATTAGAAAAAGTACCACTTCCCCCCATTTTCGAGGCTCTCTTAATGGAGTTAATTTTCGAATTATTACGGGAAGCTGGTATTCGTCTGCCGAGCCGAGTTGGACAAACAATTGGTATTGTAGGTGGTTTAGTAATTGGTGATGCAATTGTAAAAGCCGGACTTGTTTCTTATACAATGATTATCGTTGTAGCTTTAACTGCAATCTCATCTTTTCTCGTTCCATCAAATGATATGAGTTCAGCAGTTCGAATTCTTCGTTTTCCATTAATGATTCTTGCTGCTATATTCGGATATGTCGGAATATCATTCGGTCTAATTATAACTTTCGTTCATTTATGTCAGTTACATTCATTTCATACCCCATATCTTTCTCCCATTGCCCCAATGCGGATAAAAGATATGAAAGATTCTTTTGTAAGATTCCCGATTTGGTCATTTTGGGAACGACCACACGATCCAAAACCGAAAAAAATGCAACGACAACATGTAACGAGAGAGGATGAGAACGGTGACAAACACGCAAAGTAAAATTTCGCTAGTTCAATTTACCTTTTTCGTTATTCAATGCCAAATCGGAGTGGGTATACTTTCTCTCCCAAACCGTCTTCACCCAATAGCGAAAGGTGGTGGGTGGATTTCTGCACTCATCGCTGGATTGGCAATTCAACTAATCATTTTACTTATGTGGCTTTTCTTAAAACGATTTCCTGATGCAGATATGTATGAAAGTGTTTGTATGCTATTTGGTAATAAATTTGGAAAACTATTAGGTTTTCTTTATGTTTTTTATTTTACTCTTATCGGTATGACAGTTATGTTAAACGCTTGTAATGTCATTAAAGTTTGGATATTACAGGCAACTCCTTGGTCTGCCATTCTCATCCTATTTACAATAGCTTGTTGTTATGTAGCTTATAATACATTTAAAGTCATCGTACGATTTTATGTCATGGCCTCTATTCTCATTTTACCTATGGCACTTTTAATTGCCCTAGGGCTTTCCCGGGCTGACTTTTCTTACATTTTTCCCATTACAGAAGCTGGATGGTGGAATATTATTCAAGCATCCAAAGAAACAATTACAGCTATGTATGGTTTTGAAATTATTCTTATCGCTTTCCCAAAAGTAAACGGGAGTTCTGTCGCAAAACTAAAGGCCATTTCTATCGCTAATGGATTTGTAACTCTTTTTTATACTTTTACTGTTTGGATTTGCTTTATCGTATTTAGTCCAAAGCAAATTGAACTTATTCCAGAGCCAGTTGCTTACTTATTGCGTTCTCTACATATCGGGATTATAGACCGGACTGATTTACTATTTATACCAATTTGGATGATAACTGTTGTAGCTTCTATCGCTAGTTATTATTGCGCTGCTTCAATCGGAGTGGGACATATATTCAATCTTGCTAATCATAAAAAAGCTGTTCCAATCATTGGTATTATTGCTTTTAGTGTAGCCTTATTTATCGATACACCTGAAGAATTAAAAGTAATCTCAACTTTCACTGATAAGTTCACGTATATTTTTATCGTTGTCCTCCCTCTTTTATTTCTACTTTATTCTGTGATACGAAATAAGAAAGGAGAACAGTATGTTCAAAAGAAAAGCTAAATTACTTTCTATATTATGTGCTAGTTCCGTCCTTTCTGGCTGTTGGGATCAAGAACCATTAAGGGAAGCAAGGTTAGCTTATAGTATTGGATCTGATATTACAGAAGAGAATCAACTCCAGCAAACAATCGAGCTCGTAAAAAGTTCAAGCGGAGAGCAATCTTCATTCGAAAATGAAATACATTCAGCAACCGGGCATAACATAAGGGATACAAGCGATGCCCTAAAAAAAAATGTGACTGGGAATATTCGCTATTTTAAATATGGTGTTCAATTACTTGGAACCAAAATTCTAAAAAAAGGTATATTACCTTATTTAGATGTCAGCTTTCGGGACCCAACAAACCCAACTGCTTTAGTAAAACTTATTGCAGTAGATGGTGAAACATCCGAGATACTAGAAAAAAAGAAAGTAGGAAATTTACTAATTGGAGATTTTCTAAAGAAAAAAGTGAAAAGCTTAGAAGATATGAGTGTATTTCCAAAAGAAACTTTAGAAACAGCGGCTACAAAAATGTTAGATCCCGGTAAAGACTTTACCCTCCCTTCTATAAAAATAAAAGGAAAAGAAGTAATTACAAACGGGTTAGCTTTATTTAATAATGATAAATTAACTGGTCATTTACCTTTGAAACACTCTGTTTTATTCGTGTTATTAACCGGAAAAATGGGAACAAGTGCCCGTATAACCCAAAAACTTACTAGCGATGAATCCGAGAAGACATCTGACTATTTAACAATGGAAGTGAGTAATCGAAAATTAAAACGAGACTTAAAAATAACAACAGATAAAAAAGGAAATGTTTATGCTCACATTAAGCTTCACTTAAAAGTTATCGCTCTTGAAGCCCCAAGAGACAATCTTTACAAAATGGATGAAAGAAAAAAACTAAATAAAGAATTATCGAAACAACTTACAAAAGAAGCGAAAAAAATAACAAATAAGCTACAACAGGCAAATTGTGATGCTTTCGGGATTGGTAGACACCTTATCGCATATCACCCTGATTTATGGAAGAAAAAAAATTGGAATAAAGATTATGCAAAAGTAAAGTTTAAACCTGAAGTAGAAGTAAGCATTTTGTATAGTGGTGTCTTAAAATAAAAGGTTGTATGCCACGCGGGCATACAACCTTTTTATTTCGTATATCGATATACAATTGATTCGTATGGTCTTAAGTTAAGTTTTGTAATATCCTTACTGGAATCTTTATAATTCGACAGTAGTACTTCTTGTTTCATTCCATCTAATTGAACGTGCGCTGGTACAGAGTACGTTATTTCTTCTCCATAGAAGTTATTTATAACAAGTAGCACTTCACTTTCTGTAGTACGAGTATATGCCCAAACTTTAGGATCATTTTTATCCAAAATAGCATATTCTCCTTCTGTAATTACATCATACGTTTTTCTAAGTTCTATTAACTCTTTATAATGATAAAATACAGACTCTTTATCTTCTAATGCCTTCTCTACGTTTATTTCTTTAAAGTTTTCAGCCACTGAAATCCAAGGTGTACTTGTTGTAAAGCCACTGTTCACCTCTTCATTCCACTGCATTGGAGTACGGGAGTTATCGCGAGATTTTTGTTTTAAAATCCCGATAATCTCTTCTTTTGATACTCCTTCTTCCAGCTTTATATCATATATATTTAACGATTCCACATCGCGATATTGCTCGATAGACTCGAATTTAGGATTCGTCATACCGATTTCTTCGCCTTGATAAATGTAAGGTGTGCCCTGCAACATATGCATAGCTGTCGCTAACATTTTTGCAGATTCATTTCTATACTTCTCATCATTACCGAAGCGTGACACAATACGAGGTTGGTCATGATTACACCAGAATAACGCATTCCATCCTCCGCCCTTTTGCATTTCAATTTGCCAATTAGACATAATTTCTTTTAATTTAATAAAATCAAAATTAGCCTTCGTCCACTTATCACCATTCAGATAATCTACTTTTAAATGGTGGAAACTAAATGTCATGCTCAGCTCATTACGATCCGGATTCGAATATTTAATACAATTATCAATTGTCGTAGATGACATTTCTCCAACTGTAATGACATCTTTCCCTTCAAAAACATTTCGGTTCATCTCTTGTAAATATTCATGAACACGCGGACCATCTGTATAATATTTACGGCCATCGCTTGTCGCCGTACTTCCGTCATCATTTAAGAACTGTTGATCTTTTGAAATTAAATTAATAACATCTAATCGGAATCCAGTTACCCCTTTATCAAGCCAAAAACGCATCATATCATATACTTCTTCACGAAGCTTTTCATTTTCCCAATTTAAATCAGCTTGCGTTTCATCAAATAGATGTAAATAATATTGCTTAGTCTTTTCATCATACTTCCAAGCTGATCCACCAAACTTAGATTGCCAATTATTTTTTTCATCACGCCAAATATAGTAATTACGATATGGACTATTTTTATCTTTCTTCGCTTCCTTAAACCACTTATGTTCCGTCGAACTATGATTTACAACGATATCAAGCATAATTTCAATGTTACGTGCCTTTGCTTCTTCTAAAAGCTCTTCAAACTCTTCCATCGTTCCGTAAGATGGATCAATACTGTAGTAATCACTTACATCATATCCATTATCATTTTGTGGCGATTGGTATATCGGTGTTAACCAAATATAATCTACTCCGAGTTCTTTTAAATAATCTAGTTTTTCTGTAACCCCTTTTATATCACCGGTTTCTTTATTGTAATAGCTATTAAAGCTCTTCGGATAAATTTGATAAACTACACTTTTATGCCAATCCTTCATGTTTAACTTCCTCCTACTTCTGTTTTACTCGTTTTGCAAATAACCACGTTAACGTAAACGGGATTACAACTGCGATAACCATGCCTACAATAAACATTGGAATCGATTTCGGAATGATAGAAATAAATGCTGGTAATCCGCCAATTCCGATAGCAGGTGCTAATACACCATTTAACGTAATAAATATCGCTGCCACAGCCGATCCTATAATTGCTGCATAGAATGGGAATTTATTTCGTAAGTTCACACCAAACATAGCTGGCTCTGTAATACCGAAATATGCTGAAATCGCTGATGTCGATGCCATGCTTTTATCATTTTGATTTTTAGAAATCCAGAACATTGCAAGTGCTGCACTACCTTGCGCAATGTTAGAAAGAGCAATCATTGGCCAAATGAATGTACCACCGTGCTGTGCAATTAATTGTAAGTCGATAGCAATAAACATATGATGCATACCTGTAATTACGAGCGGTGCATATAATGCTCCAAATAACACCGCTCCAACTACTGGTACTGTTTCATATACACCTACTAATCCAGCTGTTAATAAATCTCCAATATGACGTGTAACTGGTCCAATAATCCCTAATGCTAACACACCTGTTACGACAATCGTTGTAATTGGTACAACTAATAATTGAATTGCATTTGGTACATGTTTCTTTAAGAAGATTTCCACTTTACTTAATACAAATGCTGCTACTAAGACCGGCAAGATTTGACCTTGATACCCTACCTTTTCAATTTGAAATAATCCTAAAATATTGAAGTACTCGATCTTTTGTCCGTCTAAACCAGTCGCTGCTTTTCCATAATCCCACGCGTTTAATAAAGCAGGATGCACAAGCATTAACCCCATAACAATCCCTAATATCGGACTACCACCAAAACGCTTCGTTGCTGACCAACCCACAAGTGCTGGTAAGAATACAAATGCTGTATTCGCCATCATATTAATTAAATCCCAAAGCCCACTTAAGTTTGGATACACATCTAATAAATTTTTACCCTCAAAAAATAAGTCCTTCGCCCCTAATAAATTGTTAATTCCCATTAGTAAACCAGCTGTTACGATTGCTGGTAATATCGGCATAAATACATCTGAAAATACTTTTACAAACTTTTGAGCTGGATTTAACTTTTGGTTTCCAGAATCTTTTACGTCAGCTACTGTCGCTTCCTTCATACCTGCAAGCGTTATCAATTCGGCATATACTCGATCAACATCTCCTGGACCAATTACAATTTGAAATATCCCAGCGTTATGAAACGCTCCTTTCACTAATGAAACAGACTGCAATTTATCGTTATCTATTTTACTTTCATCTTTTAAAGCGATACGGAGCCTCGTTACACAGTGCGCAGCTTGTTCAATATTGTCTTTCCCACCAATATACTGCAACACTTCCTCTGCTGTTTTACGATAGTCTTTCCCCATATTCCCGTCCCTCTTTTCTTTTTTTGATACCGTTTACACTTACATATTAACTCGTATATATAAGTTAGTCAACACTCGTATATACGAGTTTGTATTTTTTTATAAAAAAAGAGATGAAACAATAGTTTGTTCCACCTCTTTACTTTCTCCGCGCCACATCCGAAAAATGAAAAATATCTAAGCGGTGGCGTGATTCTGTATATTCGAACTGACTTCCATCATAAAAATGTGTAAAGTTTTTCACAACGACAACATAGTCTGTCCCATTTAAATCTAAATACTTTCTATCGTCCTCTGTACATGGCTGCACTTCAATTACCCTCTGTGAATAACTAATATGAAGACCTAGTTCTTTCTCAATGTATTTATAAATGGACTCCGCCGCAATTTCACTCGTTAATCCTGGAATATATTCCGACACAAAATGATTGATATCCAAAATTACTTTTTCTCCATCAATATTTCGTACGCGTTTAATATGATCTATTTCTGTTTTCTCTTTCACGTTTAATAGTTTTGCAACTTCTTTTGTCGCTTTTACTTTCTCTATTTCTACGACTTCTGTAATACAATGACGTCCTAAACGTTCATTTTCTTCTTGGAAACTTACAATACCACCAAAGTTGAATTCAATGTTTTTTCGCTTTAAAACAAAAACACCTTTTCCATGTATTTTCTGAACATATCCACGCTCTTGCAATAAATCTACTGCTTTTCTTACAGTACCTCGACTTGCCTCATACTGCTTCATTAATTCAGTTTCTGATGGGATTTTGCATCCCTCTTTTAATTGTTTATTGTCAATAGACTTACTGATTTCTGTATAAATTTGCTCATACTTACTCATCATCTACAATAGCCCCTTGTCACCTTCTAATTCTATATGTATTATACCACGCTATACTCTTCTGCCAATCTCTCACTTATTTTCCAGTATAGGAAAAATACAGGTAAATATTTAATCTCTAAAACGTATTTTTATAAAAATTTTTATATTTTTCTTTTCATTCAAAAAAACATGTAGTATACTAACTTCAAAATCAGAGGAGAAAGGGAGCAAAGAACTATGCTTACTTATACAACAATTGTAGTTACATTTGCACAAAAACATCATCATCATACGTAACCCTTGAAACCTAGCGGAAAAATTACGCGTAGGTACAAGGGTTATTCCCGTTGTACCTACGTTAGGCGAAGAGCCATGTAGGTATTTTTTATCTACATGGCTCTTTTTTTATTGCCAAAAAGCTAGTAAAAAATGATGTTTAAGCAAATCTTACTACAAAGGAGTTAACAAAAATGGAAACGAAAAAATGGGGATTATGGATTTTAACAGCTTTTGTTATCGGAAATATGGTTGGCGGTGGCGTATTTATGCTTCCAGCAAATTTAGCACAAGTATCAGGTCCAATGGGTTCTACACTCGCATGGAGTATTACAGGACTTGGCGTATTTATGATTGCACTCGTATTTGGAAATTTAGCAATTCGCAAGCCAGAATTAAAAGCAGGACCACAAAGTTACGCGCAAGCAATGTTCCCTTCAAAAAAAGCGGGTAAAGTTGCAGGATATAGCATGGCCTGGGGATATTGGGCTGCGAACTGGGCTGCAACAGCCTCTGTTATTATTTCCTTTGCTGGATATTTATCAACATTCTTTCCAGTTTTACAAAGTAAGCAAATTCTCTTTTCAACGAACGGATTTTCATTAGAACTCGGAAAAGGATTAACTTTCCTCGTATGTAGCCTTATGTTATGGGGAATTCAATACATTCTTTCTCAAAATATTGACCGAGCTGGAAATATGAATCTGCTTGCTACCATTGCAAAAATTATCGGATTTACAATGTTTATTGTAATCACATTATTCATTTTCAATGCCTCTAATTTCGGAGACGGCCAAACATTTATGAATGAAGCAGGACAATCAATTTCGTTAGGTGGACAAATCAATTCAGCTGCTATTGCAACACTTTGGGCATTTATCGGTATTGAATCTGCCGTAATGCTTTCTAACCGCGCAAAATCTCAGCGTGATGTAAAAAAAGCTACTATTTTCGGATTAATTATCGCTCTTCTTATTTACATGTCAATTACGCTACTTACAATGGGAGCTCTTCCACAAGATGCTTTAAAAGAATCTCAAAAACCTTTAGTAGACGCATTAAATTTAGCAATTGGAAATAAAGGTGCATATATAATGGCTTTACTCGCTCTTATATCTTTATTTGGATCTACAGTTGGCTGGATTGTTGTTAGTTCAGAAGTACCTTACCAGGCAGCAAAGAATGGACTTTTCCCTAAGTTGTTCGCAAAAACAAATAAAAAAGGTAGTCCTTCAAAATCATTATTTATTACAAATGTGATGACGCAAATCTTCTTATTCTCAACGATTTCTGGTACTGTATCAGAAGCTTATAATTTTGCTATCGTTGTAGCAACATTAGCTTATTTAATTCCATACCTTGTTTCGACGCTGTACCAATTCAAACTGGTTATTACAGGAGAAACGTATGATATAATGCCTGGTTCTCGAATAAAGGACGGGATCATCACTACATTAGCATTTGTATACTCTATTTGGGTTATCAAAACGGGAACTGCTGATTTAAAAACATTCTTCTTAGGAATTGGATTATTCGTATTAGGTCTTATTCTTTATCCAGTACTAATGAAAGACTCACAAAAAATGAATTAAAAAAGAGAAGCTACCGGCTTCTCTTTTTTTATTCAAAATCTGTAATTAACTTTTCTTTTAACTCTCCTACAGATAAAGGTTTCGCATAATAAAATCCTTGTACATAATCACAACCCATAGATTGTAATAAGCTTTCTTGCTCTACTGTTTCTACCCCTTCAGCAACTACGGCTAAATTTAAGCTATGGGCAATTTCAATAACAGACTTTACAATCGTTCGCTCTGGCTGTGCGTGATCATAATGAAATTCACGAATAAAATTACGATCAATTTTCACTATATCTAGTGGTAGTTGTTTTAAATAATATAAGGAAGAATAGCCCGTTCCGAAGTCATCTAAAGCAATTAAAACGCCCATACTTCTTAATTCTTGTAATGTAGCAATAATATAATCAAAATGGCGAACAGCAATGCTTTCCGTTATTTCTAAAATTAAACGATTCGGAGGAAAGCCAGTTCTCTTTAAAATGCTACGTACAGACAAAATAAAACGTTTCTGCATTAATTGTTGTATAGATAAATTCACAGATAACTTTAATCCTTCTTGATAATTTGGCAATGTTTTAAACAAGCGACATGACTTTTCTAATACCCAGTCTCCTAATTTTATAATAAGTCCAGATTCTTCAGCTACTGGAATAAATTCGCCTGGCGAAATAGGCCCTTCTTCTGTCGAACAACGTACTAAAGCCTCAATACCAGTATATTTCTTCGTTTTCAAATCAATAATAGGCTGCAGTACCACGTCTAACTCTTCATCACGAATTGCCTTTTGCAAAGCGAATTCAATTTTCATTCTACGATTTATTTTCGCACGTAACTCATCTGTAAAGAAACACGCTGCATTTCTGCCCTGTTCTTTCGCGCTATACATAGCTAAATCCGAATTTTTTAATAGTGTTTCTACATCTTGTCCATCTTGCGGATATGAGCAAAGTCCTAGACTAGCTGAAATGTATACCTCATGACCTTCTAGCATAAATGGTGCCTGAAAGCATGACAACACAGATGTCGCTAGCTGCCTCATCTCATCTTGTGTATGATTTTTTGTTAACAACACAAATTCGTCGCCACCCAGCCTAGCCAGAACATCTTTCTCTCCTAGCACATAATGCAACCGTGAAGCAACTTCGCTTAAAAGTAAATCTCCTATCATATGACCGAGCGTATCGTTTACTAATTTAAAACGATCCAAATCAAAGTAAATCATACCAAATTCTTTTTTGTCTGCAATCATCTCGTTTACAGTCGTTATTAATTGCAATCGGTTCGGTAAACTCGTTAAAGCATCATGATACGCAAGCTCCCTATATCGACTTTCGCTTACCCGCAACCTCCGTTCTGCTTCTTTCCTACTACTAATATCATTTCGGATCGCAATAAATTGATATGGCTCTCCTTTTTCATTTAAAAATGGAACAATTGTTGTTTTAACCCAATAATATGTCCCATCTTTTGCTTGATTTCGAATCTCACCTCTCCACACTTTTCCGCTCAAAATGCGCTTCCATAGAATTTGAAAAAATGTTTTTGGGTGATATCCTGAATTTAAAATACGATGATCTTTCCCTATTAACTCTTCTCTTGTATATTTGGAGATTTCACAAAACTTATCATTTACATATGTAATAAGACCCTTTCGGTCTGTAATCGCAACAATTGAAGACTCATCTAATGCTAACTTTAAATCTCGCAATGAAGAGTCATATAATGCATGACCTCTTTGTTCTAGCATGCGCATCTCTCCTTGCTTCCTATCTGACTAAAACACAACTTGTTTCTTTTCATAGAAATAGAGATATTTCATTTCTTAATAATCGTCCTTTACATAAATCACATTTTGAAATATGACGATTAAAATAACATAATATTATTTGTAATAAAAAGCAATATAATACCGTTTCAATTATAAATAGTAGTTTCTTATCGCTATAATTACCTTACTTTATTATACCTTATTCATTCTCTTACATTCCTTTATAACTAGCTCTATACGACCATTGTTTCCTACTAATCCCGCCCACATCTAACCTCTTTACTTTACTAGCGAAATAGAAATTCGAGCACACTATACAACGATTCACGAATAATAATATACAAATTTAAATTGGTATATACGTTTTTGAATTATAATAACAAAATATTAACATATTTTCACCTTTATTTTGGAAGTATTTTATAAATACTTTATTAAACTAAAAAAAGAGGCAAGCCTCTTTTTTTAGTTTAATACGGATATGGTATTTGCTGATAACCCGGATATGGTGCTGGGTATGGTGCTGGATAAGTTACCGGATACGGTGCTGGATAGTAGCCCCCACCTGCTGCACCCGTTAATGCGCCAGCTGTAAGTCCACCTAACATGCCTCCAGCAAAACTTCCAGGAAAGAATCCACCGCCCCACGAGCCGCCACCCCAGCCCCATCCGCCTCCGTGATGGTGGTGATGATCATGGTAATTGTGCCCTCCATAGTGGTGATGTCCACCGTTATGGTTGTGCCCTCCATGAGGATGATGATTACGATAATACACTCCGTTATTTTCTATATAATTCATGTTTCCCCACTCCTTTTCCGTTTCCTCATCGTTAATAGATATTGTATGAATAGTACGGACCTTGTTAGCAACCTATATAATAGGAAGAATCCACGTAATATGGTTATCCACCTTTTCCTATATAAGGGGCAAGGATTTTGTCCCTCCTACACTGTTTATTAACCAGCAAATAGCGGGCTAATAACGTAACAATATACTGTATGTAGGACAAATGCGGAAAGCATGGGGAAAATGTCTATATTTTGTAAAAAAAACAAAACACTTTATAATAAGAATGTCGGATTATACCTTTTTATATAAAAAGTCTATATTTAAGAAAGATTAGAGGAATTTTATAGCAATGAAGAAGCCTATCGTTCAATTATTATTGGTATTTATAATTGTATCTATCGTACTCTTACTTTTAGATACGTCTATCCTCTCACTATATACCTTTTTCGGTGTATTATGGTCTCTTACAATCATAGGAATATCTTTCGTTATTTTTATCGAAAACAGATCTCCACAAAGCACTTTAGCATGGTTTTTAGTATTGGCACTTCTTCCTGTTGTAGGTGTGCTTTTATACTCTATTTTCGGGCGTAGCCGTTGGAGAAGAAAAAAACATCTCCATCGTTCAGAAGAACAAAGAAAATTATTCCGTGAAATATTAGAAGGAAGACGAGTAGAATTATCACTCACAGTTCCCTTACATGAGCGTTCTACACATTTAACAAAAGTTATACAAAAATTTGGAGGCGGACCTGCCGCAGATAGAACAACTACAAAACTTTTAACAAACGGAGATCAAACATTCTCAGAAATTTTACAAGCTATCGAGCAAGCAAAACATCACATACATATTCAATACTATATTTATAAATCAGATGAGATTGGTACAAAAGTTCGGGATGCGTTAATAAATAAAGCAAAAGCTGGTGTTATTGTACGCTTCCTTTATGATGGATTAGGAAGTAATACGTTAAGAAGACGCTTTTTAAAACCTATGAAAGAAGCTGGGATTGAAATTGTTGAATTTGACCCTATTTTTTCAGCTTGGTTACTTGAAACAGTTAATTATCGTAACCACCGTAAAATCGTCATTGTAGATGGAGAAATCGGTTTTACTGGTGGACTCAACGTTGGTGATGAATATCTTGGCCGTTCAAAAAAATTTCCCGTTTGGCGTGATAGTCATTTAAAAATAGAAGGAAAAGCGCTATATAAATTACAAGCAATTTTTCTAGAAGATTGGCTCTATGCATCTAGTGGATTGAATACTTATTCTTGGGATCAATTTATGAATAGACAATACTTCCCAGGTAAAGAAATTTCAAGTGCAGAAGGTGCTGTGCAAATTGTAGCGAGCGGACCAAGCTCAGATGATAAAAGCATTCGTAATACATTATTAGCTGTTATGGGCTCTGCAAAAAAATCGATTTGGATTGCTACACCATATTTTATTCCAGATCAAGAAACTTTAACATTATTACGTTTAAGTGCAATATCTGGCATAGATGTACGCATTTTATATCCCGGTAAAAGTGATAGTATTATTAGTGATCAAGCATCTCAGTCCTACTTCACTCCACTTTTAAAAGCTGGTGCCTCCATTTATAGTTATAAAGATGGTTTTATGCATGCAAAAATTGTACTCGTTGATGATAAAATCGCGACAATTGGAACAGCAAATATGGACGTACGCAGCTTCGAATTAAATTATGAACTTATTAGCGTACTTTATGAATCAGAAACTGTTCATGATATTAAACGTGATTTTGAAGATGACTTTAAGCATTCCAATGAAATTAAATGGAACGCTTTCCAAAAAAGAAGTATCAAAAAACGAATATTAGAGTCTTTTATGAGGCTCATTTCTCCTTTACTATGAGCAATCAATGTACTATTGATTGCTTTTTCTTTTCCATTTCCCCTCTCTCCTTTTCTTTGCATACCATATTAAAACAAGTTATCATAAGATGTATTACTTTATGAAAATAATGTTAGGTGGGAAATACATGTTAGAACAATTTCATATACATGCTGATTTAAAACAACAGCTCTCAAACATTCACGAAAAGAATAAGCAAGAAGCTGGTGAAAATGCACATTTAATTGGTAAGAAAATATATAAAGCATCTGATAACAGCATTATTGAAGATGCTATTACAGCACTTCTTCTTGGCAAAAACATTCTATTAAAAGGACCGACTGGTAGTGGTAAAACAGTACTAGCGGAAACTCTTTCTTCTTTATTCCAAAAACCAATGCATAGCATTAACTGTTCTGTTGACCTAGATGTAGAAGGTATTTTAGGATATAACACGCTACAAACGAAAGATGGCGCATCTGAAGTTACATTTGTTAACGGTCCTCTTATGAAAGCAATGAAGAGCGGTCATTTCCTATATATTGATGAAATCAATATGGCAAAACCTGAAACGTTACCACTTCTTCACGGTGCGTTAGATTATCGTAAAATGATTACTAACCCGTTTACACAAGAAGTTGTATACGGTGATGACGAGTATCGTGTAATTGCGGCAATTAATGAAGGTTACGTTGGTACAAGTGAACTAAACGAAGCATTAAAAAACCGTTTCGTTATTATTGAAGTTCCTTACATTCAAGGTGATACATTAAAAGAACTATTATTAGCTGAATCAAAATTAAATGATGTTGCAACAATTGAAAAGTTCGTTGCATTCGCAAGCGATCTTATGCCTTTAGCTCGTGATGGACGTGTAAGTGAAGAAGCAGCAAGTATTCGTGGCATTATCGACGCATGTGATTTAGGTGTATATATTCCTGTTATGCGTGCAATTGAACGTAGTATTATCGCAAAATTAAACGATGAAACAGAACAAATGACTGTCCGTGAATTAGCAGAAAGTTATTTCTTTGAGGGATAATTCATGAGACAAATTTTTAGTGACAAAAAAATTGATGCGTCGCTGTTTCTACAAATGGAAAACTTAATGTATGCTCTTCTAAAAGAAGACGATGCCTACCTTGAGTATGGCTATAAAGCATACTACGACGAAATTGAAAAAAAGGTTGTCATTAGTCACTTTTGGGATGATCGAAAAGAAGAGGATACAGTAATCGGATTAAAAAGCGAAGTGTTTTTAAAAGCACTTGGTAATAAACATTACTCGGACATGACTTTAATTCGTTCTTATGCGATTGAATTACAAGAATCACCCTTAAAAAAGTTTTTAACACAATTATTTGTTCTATTAGAAGATTTACGTGTTGAGGAAATCGTAAAAAACTTACGCCCTGGCACAAAGCATGTTTTTAAAAGAAGAAAAGAAATGTATCGCAATTACTTTGGTTCACAAAATGAAATCAATCGTGTTCGTAACTATCACGGTGATCGTCTATTTTGTCTCTGCTATCTTTCATTAACGAGCGATAAATATGAAATGTTTAATAATGAATATTTCGAGCAAATTGAAGCAATTTTGCATGAAACATTCCAAGCTCGTAATACAGAAGACATTATGTATATCGTTGAAAAAATTCGCTATCGTTTAGAAGGACTTCTTGAAAGTGATATGCTTAATAATTATTTCGGACATGCTCCGCTTTATTTATCTGTCATTGCAGACGAAAAGAACTGTCGCGTCGAAGATTTAGCAAATGATGATACACAGCTCATAGATGACGATGAAAATAAAAACAAGATGGATGAAAGTTTCTCCACATGGCATCGTGAAAATAAAAATAACGAAAACGAGAACTTTTTACGCTTTGAATTAGAAAGCGGAACAAAAACAAACATGATGGGCGATACTGCTCGTGAATCAGAAGATGGCGACCAAGCACTTGGTTCTGTACAAGGTACTTCTCAAAAGAGTACACAATCCAACTTTGATGGCGCTGATACAGAAGAAGCAAGAGCTTCACACGCTTCTAGTCAAAATGATGGTGCATACGGCAAGTATAATGTAGGTGCTTCTCATACATTTAAAGAAGCTCGCAAAGCAAATACCGATGAGAAAAAAGATTACCAAGCTATCAAATCAGTCGTTAATAAAGATGTAAAAGAATTAAAGAAAATTATCGAAAAAACGATTGAAAATAAAACGAATGCAAATAGTGATAAATATTACGGAAGACTTCGTAAGAAATTCCTTCGTATTTATACTGAAAAGCAACCGCGCATGTTTTATAAAAAAGGACAAGAATCACAAGAACTTGACGTTGCATTCCAACTACTAGTGGACTGCTCTGGTTCTATGTATAACAAAATGGAAGAAACGAAAAAGAGTGTGGTCCTATTCCATGAAGCGTTGAAATCTTTAAAAATCCCGCACGCTATTAGCGGATTTTGGGAAGATGCTTCTAGTGCTAAACCTGAAGATAAGCCGAACGTTATCCATGAAGTTGTAACGTATAAAAACTCAACGTTACCAAACGTTGGTCCCGAAATTATGCAGCTTCGCGAAGAAGAAGATAATCGCGATGGATATATTATTCGTATCGTTTCTGAAAAGCTTGCAAAAAGACCAGAAAAGCATAAATTCTTACTTGTCTTCACAGACGGTGAACCTTCTGCACTAGACTATCAACAAGACGGTATTTTAGATACACATGAAGCTGTTAAACTTGCTCGTAAAAGTGGTATGGAAGTAATCGGAATCTTCATCGAAGAAGGCGAAGCGAAAGAAGCAACTTATCAATTAATGAAGAACATTTATAACCATCACTTCTTAGTTGCAAATCACGCTGAAGATTTACGTCTGAAGATTAAACCACTATTGAAAAAGTTATTACTGAAGACGATTGAATAGAAAAACAGGAGCGTTGTCGCTCCTGTTTTTCTTTCAATCACTTTGTTTCTGGCTGAAACTTGTATGAAATGGCTACTTCTAATAATGACTCGAATCCTCCATCGTAGAATGGGAATCGTTCATTTGCGATTGTTCGATCCACCCACTCTATTGCAGAAATTTCCTCTTCATCTTCTGCAATAAGTTCACCTGTTACTACATTCGCTCGAAATGTAAATAATAGCGCATGATTCCCTGACTCTTCAAAGAATTTTTCATTGATCGCAACAAGTCCACCTGCTACAGCAGTTAAACCTGTCTCTTCTTTTACTTCCCTTACTAGAGCTTTCTCTAACGTCTCACCCTTTTCAACAGCCCCACCTGGTAATGACCAAACGTTTTGTTCCACATTATGTACCATTAATATTTTATCTATTTCCTCATCATATATGAGCGCATATACGACATCAACTCTTTGCATGTTGCTTTTCTCCTTCAATTAACTCATCCATTGTAAATAAAGAATGTAGCTGTAAACCATCTTCTAATAAGTTTTCTCTTCCCTCTTTTGTTCGTTCAATCACGCCTAAAACATGATGTACCTTCGCACCTAGTTCTCTTAAATCTTTCGTGCTTAATAATATTTGACCGCCTGTCGTAATAACATCTTCAACAACACAAACATTTTTCTCAGTAATATTAACGCCTTCTGCTAACTTGCATGTACCGTACTTCTTCGCTTCTTTTCTTACAAATACAACTGGTATACCTGTTTGTAAAGATAATGCTGTTGCTACTGGAATTCCTCCCATTTCTAAACCAGCGAGTACTTCTGTATCAGGAGGAATGAGCTCTTTCAATTGTATAGCAATTTCTAATAACAGTACTGGATTAGATTCAAATAAGTACTTATCAAAGTATTGATTTGATACTTGTCCTGATCGAAGCTTAAATGTTCCCATTAAACGTGACGTATTGTAAATTTCCTTTGCTAACTCCCATTTCTCCATCCCCTGTCTCCCCTTTACACACAAATTAACTCATTCTATCACGTTTGTAATTATTTGTATATTCCTAAAATACAAATAAAAAGGTCGACTCCCAAGAATCGACCCTTCCTATTAATTCATCACTAACTCAGCTGTGAGCTTTTTTTTTAACTTAGCCAACATGTCCGTTGTCATTTTGTCTAAATCATATTCTGCTTTAAAGCCCCACTCTTTCATTGCTGCTGTTGCATCAATAGAGTTTGGCCAGCTATCAGCGATTGTTTGACGAGCAGGATCTACAGCGTAATCCATTGTAAACGTCGGGATATGTTTACGAATTGATGCTGCAATTTGCTCTGGCTCAAAGCTCATCGCTGTAATATTAAATGCATTTCTATGCACTAGCTTACTTGGATCAGCTTCCATTAATGAAATGATCGCTTGTAAAGCATCTGGCATGTACATCATATCCATGTATGTTCCTTCTGCAATGTATGAGGTGTATGTGCCTTTTTTAATCGCCTCATAATAAATTTCAACTGCATAATCAGTTGTTCCGCCTCCTGGAGGAGCTACGTAAGAAATTAAACCAGGGAAACGTACGCCGCGCGTATCAACGCCAAACTTTTGATGATAATAATCACATAGTAATTCTCCTGCTACTTTGTTTACCCCATACATCGTAGTAGGTCGCTGAATTGTATCTTGTGGCGTATTATCTTTCGGCGTTGATGGACCAAATGCACCAATAGAACTTGGCGTGAAGAACTTACAGTTTAATTCACGAGCTGCTTCTAATGCATTTACAAGTCCGCCCATATTTAAATTCCATGCAAATAACGGATTTTTTTCTGCTGTTGCTGAAAGTAAAGCTGCTAAATGAATAATTGTATCTACTTCATTACGCTTTGCGATATCATGTAGTTTTTGTCCATCTGTTACATCTAACGTTTCAAATGGACCAGACGTTACCACTTCACTATCTGTTTCACGAATATCTGTTGCAATAACATTTGATGCGCCGTATACATCACGAAGTTTCATTACTAGTTCAGAACCAATTTGCCCTAAAGAACCGGTTACTAGAATTTTTTTCATTTTCCCCACTCCTCATTTGCAAGCTATTCAAAAGATGTCGTTACTTAAATGATGCCCATTTCTTTCCCTACTTTTTCATACTTACGAATTGCTTCATCTAACATTTCTTTCGTATGAGCTGCTGTAGGCATATTACGAACGCGTCCGGTTCCTTTTGCTACAGTTGGGAACACGATAGATTTTGCGTATACGCCTTCTTCATTTAGACGTTTACTAAATTCTTGTGTTAACACTTCATCCCCAATAATACAAGGTGTAATTGGCGTTTCACTTTCTCCGATGTTAAAGCCAAGTTCTTTTAATCCTTGTTTTAAATAGCGACCATTTTCCCACAGACGATCATGTAACTCTGTGCTTTCCATTAAGATTTCAATTGATCTCATGCAAGCAGCTGCATCAGCTGGTGTTAATGCTGTAGAGAATAAGAATGGACGTGAACGAACTTTTAACCAGTCAATTAAGTTTTGTTTCCCAGCTACATATCCACCAATTACCCCAATTGCTTTTGATAATGTACCAATTTGGAAATCAACTTTATCCGACAGACCGAAGTGCTTTACCGTTCCTGCACCTTTTCCAAGTACACCTGAACCGTGTGCATCATCTACGTATGTCATTAAATCTAACTCTTCTGCAATTTCAACGATTTCTGGTAGTTTTGCAACATCTCCATCCATTGAAAAGACACCGTCTGTAATTACCATTAATTTATTGTAAAGACCTGATTCTTTCGCCGCGATTGCTTTTTGGCGTAAATCTTCCATATCAGAATGTTTATAAACGATAATTTTTGCTTTTGATAGACGACTACCATCGATAATAGAAGCATGGTTTAATTCGTCTGAAAGAATCGCATCATTTTTATCCATAACGGCTGAAATCGCTGCCATATTACAGTTAAATCCTGATTGATAAGCAATTGCTGCTTCTGTATGTTTAAACTTTGCAATTGTTTCTTCTAATTTAATATGCAAATCTAAAGTACCGTTAATTGTACGAACAGCTCCTGCTCCAACACCGTACTTATGAATAGCACCAATGGCTGCTTCTTGCAAACGGCTATCTGTTGCTAATCCAAGATAGTTGTTTGAAGATAAGTTAATATATTCTTTTCCGCCAATTGTAATGATCGGTCCATTTGAACTCTCAAGCGGATCAATTACGTTATAAAGCCCCTTTGATTTTAAATCCTCTAAATTTTCTTCTAAAAATTTTGCAAGTGTTTTACTAGACATTGTGAAGCCTCCCATCGTTCATGTAAGCGAATTATTGTCTTAATAGTTCTAATAATCCCTCTAATAGCTTAACACGTTTTCAGAATTTATTATAGAAAAATAGTTTAAAGTAACCGCTTACAATTCTAGATTATATATGATTCATTACAAGAAATCTATCATTTACTTTTCATATTTGATAGAATAAAAAAAATATTTAAGGGGGCTTCAATCATGGCATTTACTGAATCTGATGTATATAATAACGAAGCATTTTTTAAACAATATATGAAACGAAGATACCGAGAAAATAGCCCAAATGAGTCACTTGAAAAACCAGCCTTCTTTCAACTCATTGATGATGTGAAAGGAAAACAAATCCTTGATTTAGGCTGCGGAGACGCAAAATTTGGCAAGGAGTTATTAGAAAAAGGCTGCCACTCTTACACTGGTATTGAATGCTCCGAACTTATGTATGAAAAAGCTAAAAAACAGCTAGAAAATAAAAATGGCTCCGTCCATTTTTTAAACCTTAAAGACTACACATACCCTCCTGCTACTTTTGATTTAGTAACATCTAGACTCGCCTTACATTATATTGAACATCTTCCTATCATTTTTCGTAATGTGTACGAAACTTTAAAAACAAATGGAACCTTTATTTTTAGCGTTCAACATCCTATTATTACCTCTTCATTTAAAAGCTTACAAACGAGCGGGAAAAGAACAAGCTGGCTCGACGATGATTATTTTAAAATGGGAAAACGCGTTGAGCTTTGGATTGAGCAAGAAGTTATTAAATACCATCGTACAACGGAAGAGTATTTTACATTGTTACAACAAGCTGGCTTTACGATTACAAACTTAAAAGAAGCTACACCAGATCAAACTTATTTTCAAAGCGCAGAAGAATATGAACGACGTTTACGAATTCCCCTCTTCCTCTTATTTTCTTGCCAAAAATAAAAAGACGATGAACCCTCATCGTCTTTTTCATTATCTCATTGCCTGAACAACCTCTTTACGTACACGTCTTCCTTTTCCATGCGGGATACAAAGTGGCGTTCCAAATAACGGATCCGTACTGATTTGACATTCCATTCGGAATACATCACGTACTAGCTTCTCATCTACTACTTCTTCCGGCTTACCTTGTGCATATATTTGCTTATCTTGAATGGCTACAATATTATCTGCATAACGGCATGCTAAATTTAAATCGTGTAATACCATAACAATTGTTCTTTGTTCTGTTTCATTTAATTCGAATAATAAATCTAGCACTTCAATTTGGTGAGTCATATCTAAATATGTAGTAGGCTCATCCAGTAAAATAATATCTGTATCTTGTGCAAGCGTCATTGCAATCCAAGCACGTTGACGTTGTCCACCTGAAAGAGCATGCACATCACGCTCAGCAAATTCTGTCATACCTGTTGCTGCAAGTGCTTTTTGTACCATTTCCTCATCTTTTTCTGACCATTGTTTCAGCCATGTTTGATATGGATAACGTCCTTGTTTTACAAGTTGCAATACTGTAAGCCCTTCTGGTGCTTGCGGTCCTTGCGGTAAAATTGCCATTTGACGAGCAATTTGCTTCGTTTGCATACTTTGAATGGCTTGATTATCTAACAAAATGTCACCAGTTGTTGGTTTTAATAATCTAGCTAGTGAACGTAATAAAGTTGATTTCCCGCAACCGTTAGAACCGATAAAGATTGTAATTTCGCCTTTTGGAATTTCTAAATTCAACTCATCAATAATAATTGTTTCGCCGTAAGACAACGTCAAACGTTTCGTCTCCAATGCTTTTTGCATATTCATCTCCCTTTATGAATTCCGACTTTTATAAAGTAAATAAATAAAATAAGGTGCACCAATTGCTGATGTAAATACCCCTGCTGGAATTTCAAGTGGGGTGAAAACTGTACGCCCAATTAAATCTGCAGCAAGTACTAAAATTGCACCAACAATCGCCGCAACTGGGAGTAATGCACCGTATAAAGAACCAACTAGTCTTCGCGAAATATGAGGTGCCATTAAACCGACAAATCCAATTCCTCCGGCAAAGGCAACTGCACCGCCAATTAAAGCTGTACTCAGTAATAGCATGAATACGCGCGATTTCGTTAAAGGAACACCAAGTCCTACCGCAATATCATCCCCTAGCTCTTGCGCATTTAAATGTCTAGCAGCTATAAACGATATTACCGTTAAAATGAGAACCCACGGCGCAAGTACCATGACGTTTTGCCATGAAGATCCATAAACAGTACCTGTAATCCATACATTCGCTTGACTCGCTTGGTAAATTGGCGCTAACAACATAAACAAAGTCGTTGCCGCTTTTGTTAATGCCCAAAACCCAACACCAATTAAAACAAGACTAATCGGTGATAACCCGTCATTTCTCCATGCAAATAAATATACAAAAAGCGCGACAATCGTTGCACCAACAAAGGCTGCTAACGGCATATAATGAATGCTTACAGTTAGCGCATTATTTTTATCACTAAATAGAGCTAAAAATAATACAACTGCTACACTTGCACCACCTGTAATCCCGATGATATCAGGTGAAGCCAGTGGATTTCGAACGAGGCCTTGTAAAATACATCCTGCTACAGCAAGTGCGATTCCTACAAGGATAGCAATTAAAATACGCGGCATACGAAACTTATTTACAACCATATTGGACATCGCATCGCCATTTCCAGTGATTGCTTGCCATACATCATAAGGAGCAATTTTCATATCTCCCATACCTGCACTCGCAAAAAATAATCCTATTAAAACAACTAGTAAACTGAATAAGACGAGACAAGCTCGTTTATACATTAAAAACGAGAGCCCGCCTTTTCCTATACGAAACGGAATATACTTCTTCATTTGCTAAGCCCTCTCTTACGTGCAATATAAATAAAGAACGGTGCACCAATAAATGCTGTCATAACCCCTACTGGTACTTCTTGTGGCATAATGACATATCTTGCTGCTATATCAGCCAAGATTAGTAGTATTGCACCTAACAGGCCACTATACGGTACTCTCCATCTATGATCTACTCCAACAAGAAATCTGGCGAAATGTGGGATAATAATTCCAATAAATCCAATTGGACCAGCAACCGCAACTGAACCACCAGACAACAGGACAATAATAAGTAACACGAATGATTTCATTAAAATTGTTCGTTGTCCAAGCCCCTTCGCGACGTCTTCCCCCATCATCAATGTATTTACTTTCCCTGCCATCATAATAGATGCGATCCAGCCTATTAATAAATATGGGAATACAGATTGTAAAATTTCTAACTTTCTTCCTTGCACAGATCCAGCAAGCCAAAATAATACTTCTTCAAGCGCCTTTTCATTTAACACAAGTAATCCTTGTGTTAATGATGAAAATAACGCACTAATTGCGACCCCTGCTAATGTTAACTTAAGAGGCGTTGTCCCTTCTTTTCCTAAAGAGCTAGAAGCAAATACAAGTACAGCTGCAACTGCTGCTCCTAAAAAGGCAATCCACGTGAAAGCTGATAATGATGTCACGGAAAAAATAACAATTGCTACGACTATGAAGAAAGCAGCACCTGAATTTAATCCAATAAAATCTGGAGAAGCAAGCGGATTCTTCGTTAAAGTTTGCATAAGACAACCCGCAATGGCTAAACTAGCACCAACACTCGCTGCAATTAATGCCCTTGGTAGACGTACATTTTGAATAATAATATGTTCATTGGAACCATTGAAATGAAAAAAAGCATCTAATGCTAATTTCCAGCTCGTATTTGTATATCCGAAAATAATACTTCCCCAAATACAAATAATAACTGCAATGATCCCAACAAATAATCCAATCCATTTTGCTTGATTTGTTTTTAATAACATGCAGCGTTTCCCCTTCAATGTATAATGATACGTTGTAAGTGTATTTCAACTTAATTCTCATTGTCAACGGAAATGAGAATTATTTTCAGCCGTATATATTGACAATCAAAAGATAAAGACTTAATATCATGCTTGCTATTGAAAAAACTTCTCAATATGTAGGGGGTACATAATGAAATTCATGCAAAAGAAATCGTTTATAGTATTTGTATTTTTACTAGCCTTTTCATTACTTTTAAGTGCTTGTGGAAAGTCAAATACGAAAGAAGAAACAAAAGAGGATACGAAAAAAGAAATGGTTAATGTGGAACATGCAATGGGTAAAACAGAAGTTCCCACTAATCCAAAACGTGTAGTTATTTTAACAAATGAAGGAACTGAAGCTTTACTCGAGTTAGGTGTAAAACCAGTTGGGGCTGTAAAATCTTGGACTGGTGATCCATGGTATCCACATATTAAAGATAAAATGAAAGATGTAAAAGTTGTTGGTGATGAAGGACAAGTGAATGTGGAAACAATCGCTTCTTTAAAACCAGACTTAATTATCGGTAACAAAATGCGTCACGAGAAAGTGTATGAGCAACTAACAGCAATTGCACCTACTGTGTTCTCTGAAACATTACGTGGTGAATGGAAAGATAACTTTAAGTTTTATGCAAAAGCATTAAATAAAGAAAAAGAAGGTCAAAAGGTTTTAGCTGATTACGATAAACGTATGAAAGATTTAAAAACCAAACTAGGTGATAAAGTAAATCAAGAAATCTCTATGGTTCGCTTCATGCCTGGTGATGTTCGTATTTATCATGGTGATACATTCTCTGGTGTTATTTTAAAAGAACTTGGATTTAAACGTCCTGGTGATCAAAATAAAGATGACTTCGCAGAGCGTAATGTATCTAAAGAACGTATTTCTGCAATGGATGGTGACGTATTATTCTACTTCACATTCGATAAAGGTAACGAGAAAAAAGGTTCTGAATTAGAAAAAGAATATATCAATGATCCTCTATTTAAAAACTTAAATGCAGTGAAAAATGATAAAGCATACAAAGTTGACGATGTTATTTGGAATACAGCTGGTGGTGTAATGGCTGCTAACCTACTATTAGATGATATCGAAAAACGCTTTGTTAAATAATATTTCCCTAACCAGCCCCCCTTCTATGGAGCTGGTTATTTTTCAATTCACGTAAATGTCATATTATTTCGTTTTGTATTTTTATTCCCAATATGTTATATTAAAAAAGTAAATAAAATATATTTTCTCTATATCAGAATAAATATTTTAATCTAAATTTTCTGATTAATCACTATTTTATTTTCTTTTAGAATTCAATTATTACATTTGAAAACGCTTATTATATAGTTTTCAGGGAAAAATACAGTAACGGTTGAAGAAAAATAGATTTTTTTAGAAATTTTCTTTCTATTTCCATATAATTCTATTGACTTCTAAATATTTTGTGAATTAAAATAATTACATAAATATCCGTTATACAGGATTAGGGGGAAACAAAAATGGATGCAGCTTTAAAATTAGAAAAAGCTGGAGAACAACAATCACCAAAAAAACATCCACCAGGATTATATTTGTTGTTCTTAACAGAAATGTGGGAAAGATTTAGTTATTATGGAATGCGTGGCCTTTTAGTTCTTTATTTAACAACAGCTGCCGTTAGTGGCGGATTAGGATTTGATAAGGCATTCGCAGTGCAATTATATGGTACTTTTACAGCGGCAGTATATTTCATGCCAATTATAGGCGGATGGCTAACTGATCATTATATTACGAGACGTCATGCCATTACTCTCGGCGGAATTATTATGGCGATTGGTAACTTTGTACTATTCTCCATGAATACAAAAACAGGACTATTCCTTGGATTAGTACTATTAGTTATTGGTAATGGATTCTTCAAACCAAATATTTCTACACTGTTAGGTGAATTGTATAACGAAAATGATTCACGTCGTGACAGTGCGTTTACTATCTTCTATATGGGTATTAACGTAGGTGCTTTCTTCGCTCCACTTATTTGTGGATTTTTAGCAGAAGATTTCTTTAAAACAAGCGTTGATGGCGTTATGGTTATGGGATATAAATACGGATTCTTAGCAGCTTGTATCGGTATGATTATTGGACAAATTGTTTTCAACTTATTAGCCCCTCGCTACCTTGGTACAGCAGGAACAACAGTTGTTGGTAAAAAAACAAAAAATCAACCTGCAATCGAAAAGAAACCTTTAACAAAACAAGAAAAAAATCGCACTTGGGCAATTGTAATTTTAACTTGTTTCGTAGTATTCTTCTGGGCAGGCTTTGAACAAGCTGGTAGTTCTTTAACACTTTATACAGATAAATTTGTTGATCGTACAATTTTTGGATGGGAAGTTCCAACATCTTGGTTCCAATCCGTTAATCCAGCGTTCATCGTACTACTTGCACCATTCGTATCTATGCTATGGTTAAAACTTTCTAAATCAAAGCGTGGCGATTTAAAAATACCAACAAAAATGGCATTTGGTATGATTTTACTAGGTATAGGTTACCTTGTTTTAACATTAGCGGTTCTAAAAACTGGAAGTAGCGAAGCTGATATAACTGTTAAAGCAAACTTATTATTCATCGTTATCACTTATATGTTCCATACAATTGGCGAACTATTCTTATCACCAATCGGTCTATCAATGGTAAGTGCAATTGCACCTGTTAAATTAGCATCATTACTAATGGGTGTATGGTTAGCTGGTTCAGGTATGGCTAACTGGTTAGCTGGTAAACTTGCTTCCTTTACACAATCATTAGGCTATCTTGAAGTATTTGCAAGTATCGGTATTATCGTTATCGTCCTAGGATTTGTACTTCTTCTCTGCTCTAAAAAAGTTGCAAGTATGATGGAATAACACACAAAAAGACGCTTCTAAAATTAGAAGCGTCTTTTCTATTACTTCTCCTCTAAAGCCGTCACGTTCACGTGAACGCTTTCTCCAGGATTAGATACATCATACACTTGAGCAACTCCACTCTGCTCGTCACAGCTCTCAATCCATACTGGTACGCCCTCATATGTAACGTCAACTCTACTTGAAGAAGATAAGATTTGTTTCACACGTTTTACATCCATACTACTATCCCTCCTTTTACTTACTACACTCCTTCCTATCTTTTCTTTTCCCTTTAGAATATATTCCATATAACAACATGTTAATTGATAGCCTTTTCTTCCTTACATGCTAACATCTACTCTCATATCACCTTTCTGACAAATAAAAAAAGACGTATATCTCACACGTCCTTTTCCATAATATTCAAATTTTAAGAAAATAATGTTTTCACTACTTCACTTACTTTATCATTATGAATTTGATAATACACTTCTAATCCTCGTCTTTCAAAGCGCACTACTTTATTTTGTTTTAATTTCGTTAAATGTTGCGAAACTGTTGATTGCGGAATTTCTAACACTTCCTGTAATTGTGTTACATTACAAGTTCCACGTTGCATTAGTTCCATTACTAGACGTAGACGCAATGGATGCGCCAACGCTCTTAGCATTTGTACATCTTCTTCTGAAATACGACATTCGAATTGATTTTGGCTCATAAAGTTCCCCTCATTTTCGTTTTTATTTTCTTTTTATTTATTTATATATCTGTTCTTATATTTCCTGTTACGACATAACTTTATCAACTTATAAAGCCGAAATTTTTTTCCATCTTAACCAGCAAAGAACTCAGGAAAAAATCCCTGCTGATTTTGAATATTATACTATATGATATAACGAAAAAGCAAAACAACGGGCTGCAAATACTTTGCTTGCAAACGTTGTTTTATCAGGCTTTTTGTTATATTTTCACCTCATTGCAACGTGCAGTAATGATATTGTAAAATACCGTCTATAATTGATAACCTATCGTAACGTATTTGGGTTATATTTAACCTCTTTGTTACGCTAAAAGGAATTTTCAGTAAAAAGAGCTAATGTAATATTAAAAATTGACTTATTGTTTTTTTAATTAGTATTGTAATCATTTGGACTGTTATTCGAGACTTCTTATTAAATATACATGATTCCCCTTTCCAACTAGATCAAATGGAATAAGCATGTCACGCCTATCAAATCTTAAGTATTCCAACACCCTATATACTCAATACCAAGGCATCAGCTAATGAAAAAGAATATGTAAATAATTTATACAAAGCACTCAAATACACTTGAGTGCGCTTTTTGTCTACTTTATGAACAAAGTATTTCTTTTAACACTATTATGGAATAATTATACTTTTTTACGTTGACAATAGTGTTGAAGGAGAATATACTAAGCATGTAAGTTGATTGTGAATAGTTTCACAAATAATGTGAATTTCTTCACATAAAATAGATAGGAGTTGTCATTATTATGAGTACTTGGACACAAATTTATGACCCATTAAACAATATTTGGTTATCTGCTCTAATCGCAGCACTTCCAATTTTTTGCTTCATTATTTGTTTAGTGGGATTCAAAATGAAAGGTTACATGGCTGGTCTTTACAGTGTAATTGTTGCTATTATTCTTGCTATATTTGTTTATAAAATGCCTACAACTGCAGCAGTAGCATCTGCCGGATTTGGTGTTTTATCTGGATTTTATCCAATTTGTACTATCGTTATCGCAGCTATCTTCCTTTACAAATTAACTGTTAAAACAGAACAATTCAATGTCATTCGTGATAGTATTTCAAGTATTACAAATGATCAACGTTTACAAGTATTATTAATCGCTTATTCTTTCGGCGCTTTCTTAGAAGGCGCAGCTGGTTTCGGTGTTCCGGTTGCTATTACAGCTGCATTACTTGTAGGTATGGGCTTTAATCCATTAAAAGCAGCGGGTATTTGCTTAGTAGCTAATATCGCTGGTGGTGCTATGGGGGCTATGGGTATTCCAGTTACAGTACCTGCACAATTAACTGGAATAGATGCATTAACTGTCGGTCGTCAAGCAGTTTACATTTTGCCATTCATTAGCATTGTTTTACCGTTCTTACTTGTTTCAATGGTAGATGGATTTAAAGGCATTAAAGAAACTTGGCAAGGTATTCTTGTAAGTGGTGTTTCTTTCGCAATTACTCAGTTCGTTGTAACTTACTTCTTAGGTGCAGAACTTACTAATATTTTCGCAGCAGTCGTAAGTATGGTCGCTCTTGCATTATTCTTACGTGTTTGGCAACCAAAATCTTCTGCTAAAGAAGAAAAACAAGAAGAAAAAGAATCTCATACATTCAATCAAATTTTATATGCTTGGTCTCCATTCGTATTCTTAACTGCATTTGTAACAATCTTTAATTTAAAACCAATTAAAGCTTTATTTGCTCCGGATGGTCCATTAGCAAACTTAGTATTTAACATTCAATTCCCTGGTCTTCATAATCAAGTTATTAAAACTGCACCAATCACAAAAGCTGATACACCTTTCGCAGCTGTTTTCAAATTTGATGTATTCTCATCTACAACTACTGCGATTGTATTAGCAATTATCGTTTCACTTATCGTCTACCGTGTAAACGGCAAAATGATTAAAGAATTAATGATTGAAACAATAAAAGAATTAAAGGTTCCAGTATATACAATTTGTAGCGTTATCGCTTTAGCTTACGTAGAGAACTACTCTGGTATGTCATCTACACTTGGACTTGCATTCTCTTCTACTGGAAATGCATTCCCTATTCTTTCTCCAATCTTAGGATGGATTGGCGTATTCATTACTGGTTCAGTAGTATCTAGTGGTTCACTATTCGCACCACTTCAAGCAGTAACTGCCGATCAATTAAACATCGTACCATCTACTCTCGTTTCATTAAACGTAGTTGGTGGCACAATAGCAAAAATGGTTTCACCACAATCTGTAGCAGTTGCTTGTGCGGCAGTTGGACTAGTTGGTAAAGAATCGGTTCTATTTAAAACAGTGATGAAATATAGTTTAATCTTCTTAGCTATTATTAGCTTACTTCAATTAAATGCTGTATTTAATATCTTTTAAACATAAAACACCGATCCAAATGGATCGGTGTTTTTTCACATTACATCTTCTTATTCTTTAGTAAAGAAGCTCCAGCAATTTCAGGATGCGTCATTTCGAATGGATCTAAAATAATATCCAATTCTCCTTCTGTTAGTACACCATGCTCTAAACATAGCTCCCTAACAGATTTTCCTGTTTCAATCGCTTCACGTGCAATACGCGACGCTGCTTCATAACCAATATGAGGGTTAACTGCTGTAATAATTCCAACACTTTTCTCAACATATTGTTTCAGCAATTCTTCATTTGCTGTAATCCCTTTAATACAATATTCACGGAATACACGGAATCCGTTATTCATAATACTAATAGATTGAATTAAATTAAATACGAGCACAGGCTCCATTACGTTTAACTCTAATTGTCCTGCTTCTGACGCTAAGCAAATTGTATGATCATTACCAATTACTTGGAAAGCAACTTGATTAATTACTTCTGCCATAACAGGATTTACTTTCCCCGGCATAATAGATGAACCTGGTTGACGAGCTGGTAATTGAATTTCTGCTAATCCAACACGTGGACCAGATGCCATAATACGAAGGTCATTCGCAATTTTAGACATATTCATCATACACACTTTTAATGCTGCAGATACTTCTGTGTATGCATCTGTATTTTGCGTTGCATCAACTAAATGCTCTGCACCAACAAGTGGGAATCCGCTAAATGTTCGCAAGTGTTTAACCACTTGTTCAATGTAGGTAGGGTTTGCATTTAATCCCGTACCAACAGCTGTCGCCCCCATATTTACTTCATATAAATGTTGGCGAGACTGTTTGATTCTTTTTATATCACGCGCAAGCACTCGGCTATACGCTTCAAATTCTTGACCAAGACGAATCGGCACAGCATCTTGTAAATGTGTACGTCCCATTTTAATGACGTGATCGAACTCTTTTGCTTTTGCACGGAAAGCAGAATGAAGTTCTTCCATTGTAATAAGAAGTTCTTCTAACATCATAAGAGTTGCGATATGAATTCCTGTTGGAAATGCATCATTCGTTGATTGAGCCATGTTCACATGCGTGTTTGGGCTAATTTTCGCATACTCGCCTTTTTCATGCCCCATACGTTCTAACGCTCGATTAGCGATTACTTCATTTGTATTCATATTAATAGAAGTTCCAGCACCGCCTTGGATTGGATCTACAATAAATTGATCATGAAATTTTCCATCAACAATTTCTTGCGCTGCCTCCGCAATTTCATGTCCAATGTCCTTCGCTAAGTAACCAGTATCTATATTTGCAAGTGCCGCCGCTTTTTTCACAATTGCCATTGCCGTAATAAGTGACGGATGAATACGATATCCTGTGATTGGGAAGTTCTCTACAGCACGTAATGTTTGTACACCGTAATAAGCTACACTTGGTACTTCTTTTTCACCTAAAAAATCTTTTTCTATACGTATATCCTTCGTTGCTATCATTTTCATCACCTATACTTTTCATTCTAAATCCCTATCTAAAAAATTCGCCCTCTAAAAATACGAGTATCGTTCAGAAGAATTTTTCAGTATCCACCTTCACTATATAGCACCTTTTTTGAAAGCGCAAACATTTATTTTTCTATATATTTCTTTTATAGAAAATCATTCTTCTACCTTCTTTATTTCCACCCGTTTAATTTGATGCATATCTTTTTCCAGAACTTTAAAAGAAAAGCCGTGTTTTTCAATAATATCTCCTTCAGCAACGATTTGCCTTTGTACCATAATCCAGCCACCAATTGTATCTACATCATCAGCGATTAAGTGAATGCCAAATAAATCATTCACTTCACTAATAAGCACTTTTCCTTCTACAATTTTACACCCTTCACTTATATGCTCTATAGGCGGGTGTTCATCTTCATCATATTCATCTCGAATTTCTCCAACAATTTCTTCTAAAATATCTTCCAATGTAACAATCCCAGCTGTACCTCCATATTCATCATACAACACAGCTAATGGAATGTGTTTTCTTTGCATTTGTAATAGTAGATCATGAATTGGAATATTTTCTAGCACTTCAATAACTGGCCTTGTATATGGCATAATCGAGCACTCCTCGTCCCGATTACCATCCATATAACGAATAAATAAATCCTTTACATTAACCATTCCAATGATTTCATCTTTATCTTCACCAAATACAGGATACCTCGTATATTTTTCTTGTGCGATTATTTTAATATGTGTTTCAAATGATTCATCCTCATATAAACCTACAACTTCCGTACGAGGTACCATAATTTCCTTTGCGACTCTATTATCAAATTCAAAAATATTATTTACATATTTAAATTCCCTTTGATTAATCTCTCCGCTCTCATAACTCTCTGATAGGATTAATCGTAATTCTTCCTCCGAATGAGCTACTTCATGTTCAGAAGCCGGATGTAAGCCGAATAATCCTGTTACAAGCCTTGCAGAACCATTTAAAGCCCAAATAAACGGATACATTACTCGATAAAAGTAAATAAGTGGCTTCGATAATAATAAGCTGACTTGTTCCGCTCTTTGTATAGCAAACGTCTTCGGAGCAAGTTCACCAATGACAACATGTAAGAACGTAATAACTGCAAATGCAATAATAAACGAAACTGTACTTGCAATTGCGGGAGATAAATGTAGTTTTAAAAACAACGGCTCGAGTAAATGTTTTATAGTCGGCTCACCTAACCACCCAAGCCCTAAAGCAGTAATTGTAATACCTAGCTGACATGCTGATAAATACTCATCTAAATTCGAGGTTACTTTTTTAGCTGCCAATGCTCCTCGTCGCTTTTCACTAACGAGTTGATCAATACGACTGCTACGCACCTTAATAATCGCGAACTCAACAGCTACAAAAAAACCTGTTAATGCAATAAGGATAACTACCATCAGTAATTTTAAAATATCCACATATATCCTTTAGCTTTCTTAGCTAAAGTTACACCTCCTTTAAAAAAGAAGTTTCACTTTAGTTTCTTCATTTACTCAAAAGCAACCCTATATAAAATTCACCAATTTCAAACCTCATACAATTCTAGAGGTAGACCGTCGGGGTCTTTGAAAAAGACGAATTTTTTTCCGGTTATCTCATCAATACGTATTGCCTCAGTTTCAACACCACATTGACTTAAATGTTGTACAGCCTCTCCTATATTTGTAACAGCAAATGCTAAATGTCTAAGTCCAGCCGCTTCTGGAAAACTTGGGCGATTAGGAGGGCTTGGAAATGAAAATAATTCAATTTGATACTCTTGTCCTACACATAAATCTAACTTATAAGAATCTCGTTCCTTTCTATATACTTCATTTATCACTTTAAAACCTAATATCCTAGTATAAAAATCCTTTGACACTTTATAATTCGAACAAATAATTGCAACGTGATGCACTCTACTTATATTCATACTCTCTATTCCTTTCTTTACCAAAGATGCATATTCTCCCTTGAAATGAAAAACATATATAGCAGAATATCTCTTTTAGGGGGCTTACTATGAAATTTATTACTTTTTTCGTGGGACTTATCGTTGTTTTCTTCCTTGCTTATATCGCTAGTAACAATAAGAAACATATTAAATTCAAACCAATTTTCATCATGCTTATTATCCAGTTGATTTTAACCTATTTATTATTAAATACAGAAATCGGTCTCATACTTATTCGAGTCATTTCCAATCTGTTCACAAAGTTACTCGAATATGCTGCTGATGGTATAAACTTCGTATTTGGCGGTCTTGCGAATAAAGGTGAAATGTCATTTTTCCTTACTGTTTTATTACCAATCGTCTTCATTTCCGTCTTAATTGGTATACTACAACATTTCAAAATACTACCATTTTTTATTCATTGGATCGGTTACTTCCTTAGCAAAATAAATGGTCTTGGGAAGTTAGAATCTTATAACGCTATCGCGTCTGCCATTGTCGGCCAATCAGAAGTTTTTATTACGGTAAAAAAACAATTAGCTCAAATCCCAAAACACCGTCTTTATACACTTTGCGCATCTGCCATGTCAACCGTATCTATGTCTATCGTAGGTGCCTATATGACAATGATTGAACCTAAATATGTAGTAACCGCACTCGTTCTCAATTTATTTAGTGGATTCATTATCGTACTCATCATTAACCCTTACGATGTGAAAGATGAAGAAGATATTTTAGAAATTAAAGGCGAAAAGCAAAGCTTTTTTGAAATGCTTGGAGAATACATTCTAGATGGCTTTCGCGTAGCTATCGTTGTTGGCGCTATGCTTATTGGATTTGTCGCATTAATGAGCTGCATTAATGATCTATTCCTCATTATATTCGGCATTACTTTCCAGCAATTAATCGGCTACGTCTTTGCACCAATTGCGTTTCTTATCGGTGTACCAAGTTCTGAAATTGTCGCAGCTGGTAGCATTATGGCAACAAAGCTTGTAACAAATGAATTTGTAGCGATGATGGACCTTAGTAAAATTTCTAATAGCCTTTCTCCCCGTACCATTGGTATTATTTCTGTTTTCCTCGTTTCTTTTGCCAACTTTTCTTCTATCGGTATTATTTCAGGAGCGGTAAAAGGATTAAACGAAGAACAAGGAAACGTTGTTGCCAGATTTGGTCTTAAATTACTATATGGAGCTACTCTCGTTAGCATTTTATCGGCAATTATCGTAAGCATTATGTTGTAATTAGGTAAAATTTTATCATTTTCTTATCCCTATCTTTTGTATACAATAACGAATAGGTGTCTTATAAAGTGAAACTTTAATCAGAGTGGGGCTATCCCCACTCTGATTATTAGTTGAACCAATCGGGTATTTACGGGCAGTTATCTCCCACCTAACTTCATTGTATTCACTGGACTTTGAGGTGGGAGTTTTACTGCCCGTTAATACGGGATAAATAATCAAGACATCTATTTTTTATACATGTACAATCGCTTTTATTTAGCGTACAATATTTTTTATGTGTTTGAATACGCTTCTAGATGTATACACTTTGATAGTTTTAAAGGAGAAAAAATGATGAAATCCGATACGAACAAAGATACTCGAGCCAAAAAAGGACGCTCAAAGAAAAAACGCCTACTTTGGTTCCTTCTTATTCCATTACTGATTATAGCACTTGGAGCAGGAGGATATTCCTTCCATATATACAGTAAAGCAAAATCAATTTTAAGTAATGCCTATTCTGAACTTGGTCGCGGAGATAAATCCAGCAAACGTGAAAAAGCCGTTAAACCTATGACTGACAACATTTCCGTACTTATTATGGGTGTTGATGAAAGTGATATTAGGGACAAGAATTATGGGAAAGCAACTCGTACAGATGCACTATTACTTGCAACAATTAATAAAAACGATAAATCTGTTAAACTTGTCAGTATTCCACGTGACTCACGTGTCTATATTAAATCACGTGATAAATACGATAAAATTACACATGCGCACGTATTCGGTGGTGTGGACAGCACCATTGATACGGTAGAGAAATTTTTGGATGTTCCAGTTGACTACTATGTAAAATTCAACTTTAAATCCTTTATTAAAATTGTCGATTCCCTTGGTGGTATTACTGTCGATGTTCCGGTTGAGTTCACAGAACAAAACAGCAAAGACGAACCAGATGCAATTCATCTGAAAAAAGGACGCCAACATTTAAATGGAGAAGAGGCGTTAGCACTAGCTAGAACTCGTCATATCGATAGTGATTATATGCGCGGGCAACGACAACAGCTTGTTCTAGAAGCTATTGCTGAAAAAGCACTATCTCTTAATTCCATTAATAAAATTGGTGGCCTATTAGATGCTGTCGATAAAGACTTAAAAACCAATTTAACTTTTGATGATATGATGACAATTGCCAAAAACTCAATGGATTCCAATTTAAAGATGGACAAAATGCAAGTAGACGGCACTGATAAATATATAAATGGTATTTATTATTACGTTCCAAATGAAACAAGCGTCAATAATATTTCGACGACATTACAAGAACATCTCGGTGTCACGAATAAAAATGAACATAAAAAATTATAATAAAAAGGCTGCTAGATCTTTCTAGACAGCCTTTTTATTATAATTCCCAACATATTTCTCGTACATATTGTGACAAAAAGAGACAATTATTACACCAATGTAACATTTTTTATAAAAACATTACACGCATAGTGGAAATAATAGTATACTAGTACGTACATACTGTTATTTTCATCATTTTTATACAAAAAATGTAATACATATATTTATACAAAAATTTCTGGGGGGAAATAGATGAAGCTAAGTAAAATACTGATCGGTTCTGCAATTGCTGGGGGCATATTACTTTGTGTTGGCGGTGTTGGCGGATATCAATATGTATCCAAACTAAATAATCAATTAGATACTACTGCATTACCAAATACTACATTTGAAGGTATTTCTCTCGACGGAAAAAATAAAAAAGATATTCAAGCCATTATTAATCAAAAGATAACTGAGTTAGATCAAAAATCACTTACTTACATATTCCAAAATGATAAACAAACTTACACATGGAAAGATTTAGGGGTAAATTATAAAGAAAAAGATATTATCGACAAAATCTTTAAAGAACAAGAAGGAAACGCAATGAATCGTTACAAAATGCGGAAGCAAGCTGAAGACGGTGAATTAAAACGCGACTATAAATTAACACCTCAAGTAAATACAACTGCTTATGAAAGCTTTATGAAGGATAAATATAATGAAATATTAAAAAATCCTGTTAATGCAGAATTAAGTATTGAAGGCACTAAAGTAAATATTAGCCAAAGTCAAAATGGAGAAAAAATCGATAAAGGCAAGTTAACTGATTTAACGCAACAAGCCATTACTTCTGGCACATCCGACGTTACGTTACCAGTTACACTATTAAAACCTGAACGTTCTACAGAAGATATACAGAAAATGGGGATTAAAGAAGTAATCGCTGAATATTCGACTCCAATGGCTGGTCGTAATGGGAATCAATCCTTTAATGTAAATAAGTCAGCTAATACTTTAAGTGGCGTTATTGTCGCACCTGATGAAACATTTAGTTTTAATGGCCGCGTTGGCGTAACGGATGCTGCACATGGTTATAAATCCGCAGCCGTATATTCACAAGGTAAGGTTATACAAAGTGCAGGCGGAGGCGTTTGCCAAGTTAGTAGTACTTTATATAGCGCCGCTTTAAGGGCAGATTTAGGAATTGTTTCTCGAAGTAATCATTCTATGCCCGTAAATTATTTACCACTTGGGCAAGATGCAGCAGTAGCAGATTATGGTCCAGATTTAAAATTTAAAAACAATACAGGCAATCATATTTATATTCAAGCATTTTCAAATGGAGGTAGTATTACTACACGTATTTTCGGTACAAATACTGGTAAAAATGTTGAAGTTTCTTCTCAAGTAGTTAGTAGGACTGGTGATAAAATAACAGCAGTTACGTATAAAAAAGTAACACAAAACGGTGAAGTAGTATCTAATGGACAAATTTCAAAAAGCGTATATAAAAGCGCTCCAACACAATGATGTACTATTAAACCAACAAAAAAGGCGTGATCTACTCACGCCTTTTTTTGTTGCAATAATACTAAAAAGGTTGCAAGATGGTCTTTCGTTTCTTCTAAAGACCACATACGATTTCCTTGCTTTGCAGCTAATACGCACGCTTTTTCCCAAGCATCCTTTTTCTTCATATATAATAATTCATCGCGTAATTTCAAAACAATTTCTTCATCTTCTTGCTCTATAAATTCTTCCATCACGCCTACTATTTCATCTTCATGGATACTTAACGTACAGTACGATTTGAGAAAATATTGTAATGTCGTATACATATTTACTCCCCCTTCTTATTTATCAGATGGATAAGAAGTAATGATCTTATACCCTAAATCTCCTGACTTATCTCTCGCTAAAACAGTAACAGTTTTTACTAACTTGTCTTTTACATTCATATTTTTCTTTATTACCGTTTTTCCAACCGGGAATGAATGCGTTGTATTTAATACGAGACGAGCCTCTTTAGAATTTTTTAACCAATCTTGAATTTCCTTATCATGCTGCTTCAAACTATCTTTTACAGCTTTCGTCGCTGTTTCCTTATCATAGTATGTACTTGCCGCTGATACTTTATCTGTCTTCAAGCGATTCTTTAAATCTTCTTCTGATTTTCCTACATGTCTTTCAATCGTATGACCATTTTTAGGCGGCCCTTCCATTTCATCTAAAATATTATCACTAATTTTTTCTACTGATGTCGATTGATTCCCTGTTGGTTTCTCTGTTTTTTGTTCTTTTCCTGCACATCCACTTAAGATCAGCATTAATGCCAATAAACTACTCAAGAAAAGACTACTTATTCGTTTCATCATATCACCTCTTTCATGATTATTATCGCAACTTCACTAAAAGTCAATTTCACTCCGAAAAAACATATACATTTTTTAAATTTCTCATCTATTTTGCTATATTATCACCCTAGTTTCATTAAATCACTATTTTCGCCCTTTCTATAAATATACCCCCATGTTTTTCAAATTATTTCCCGTATTAAATCATCGCTAAAATAACCAAATAAACCCTTTAAAAACAGGGTTTATTTGGTTATTTTCAAACAAGTTAAATATACCCCCTATTTTATATACCTAATACCCTTATAAGGTATATCAATGGTGTTTTATCAACGTTTTTCTACATTATGTAAATTTCCACTTGCCTACACAATGGAAATATGGTGTAATGCAAAAAAAGATAAAGGATTTTAAATAATGGCTGAAACAATTCAAAACTTCTTAACAGACTATTATTCAATTGCAATTCCACTTAGTATTTTAATTAACATCGTTATTAGCCTTTTAGGTGTTATCCCTAGTATTTTTTTGACTGCTATTAACATCCAGCTCTTTGGTGTAACAAACGGAACCATTATTTCGATCGCAGGTGAGGCATTAGGGGCTATTATCTCGTTTTATATTTATCGTATAGGCCTTCAAAAGTTCACTCACGATAAAGTAAATAAGTACCCAAAGGTAGAGCGTCTTCTTTATGTACAAGGCAAAGAGGCTTTTCTACTCGTCCTATCGTTCCGGTTCATTCCTTTCATTCCATCCAGTATCGTGACTTTATTTGCAGCTCTAGGCAAAATGTCACTACTATCCTTCAGTATTGCCAGTACAATAGGTAAAATACCGGCTTTGCTAATCGAAGTATATTCTGCCTATCATGTTATGAACGGAACAAATGAAGCGAAGTGGATTGTAACAATTGCAGGCGCTATTGGATTGTTTTATTTGTGGAAAAAATGGAGAAAAAAATAAAGAAGGAGCATAGGCTCCTTCTTTATTTTTGAGGTATTTTATTAATAATACTCTCTTAAATCCTCTTAGTTTATACCAACCGCACTAAACGATTGCTTAACTGCTGCTACTTCCGCAGAAGTCGCACCATATAAATCAGCTGCGGCTTGTACTGCACCAGCACGAGCTTGGCTAAATGTAGTAGATTGCGTGAAATATTGTGTGTTTGCACGGTAATAAATTGCACCTAACTTATCTTTACCGATACCAGTTACAGTTACACCGTAATGCGTACCACCATTCGCTAATAAATAAGCTTGTTTATTAATAATACCACTGTTTGTATGAACCCCACCGTTATCACTTGAACCAGTGTAACGCTTAGAATAATGGTCTGGATCACCATATTTCGCTGGATCACTCATAGAACGAAGTGCATCTCCTGCTTTACCAGGCGTGTAAATATCTTCACCAATCTCCCAATCTGGGTTACGGTTATCATAGAATTCTACTAAAGTACCAAAAATATCAGAAATCGCTTCATTTAATGCGCCTGATTCATTTTGATAAATTAAATTCGAGCTATTTTCCGTAACAGCATGCGTTAATTCGTGACCAATTACATCAATACCACCCGATAAAGAAGTGAACGTTACACCATCACCATCTCCGTATACCATTTGTGATCCGTTCCAGAATGCATTATTATAATTGCTTCCGTAATGGACTGTTGATTTTAACGGTGCTCCTGCATCATTAATAGAGTTTCTATTAAATGTAGCTTTATAATAATCATATGTTTTACCTGCATAGTAATGAGCATCTACTGCCGCTGCATCATACGCTGCATTGAAAACATTATCTGCATCTGCCCATAATGTTCCTGGTAATGTCGAGCGGTTTTTCGCATCATATGTGAAAATTGTTGCTCCGCGTGTATTATCTTGTAAGTAGTAAGATGATCCAGATAACGTTGTATTAAGCGACTTCGTATCTCCTAATACACCTTTACCAGTTCCTACTTTATTTGTTCCTGTTACAGGCTTTACAACTGCTTTTGCATCTTGCTTAGGAGCCTCTTGTTTGACTGGTGACTTATCATCATTCGTCACATGATCGATTGTATTAAATTTATTTAATACTTTACCGCTTTCTGCTTCAATGAAATAGTAGTAGTTTCCTGGGCTTGGATCTAAGAAGTTTAAATTTACAACGTATGCATATGTTGTTTCCTCACCGTTTTGATATACATATAAATCCGCTTTTGGTTCTACCTCATATTTAGGTGTAACCCCTAAATCTTTTTGCGCAATTTCAATCGCTTTTGCGCCTTCGATCTTATTTTTATTTTTTAACTTTTCTTTTTTGTCTAAATCAGGTGCAACTGTTCCAGACAATACTTTTAAAGAACCATCTTTACTTACGTGAGCTACTTGCGTAGAACCCCATACAGGTACTCCTTCGTATACTTGTTGCAAACGTAATACTGTTGAATCAGTTACAGCATCTTTCTTCACTTGTTTCACTTTGAAAGAATCTTGCGCACTCTTTTCCCCTAACTTATAATCACCTTTTGCTGCGTTTAAATAATCAAACACAACAGATTCTGCTTGCTTACCAGTTGCTCCAGTTAAATCCCCAGAAATAAACTCCGGTGACTGTACTGTCTCATTGTACTTCTTAGTAGAGAGCACATTTTTAGAATCTGCAAATGCAGAGCCTGTCCCTCCAAACGTTGTAACTGCCATTCCTGTCGCTAACACTAACGCTAAACTTTTCTTTTTCATGAACCTTCCCCCTAATAAATTATTTTTTTGAAAAAGAGTAGTTTCATATTAGCATTATGTTTCCACTATTAATATACTAAAAATTCAAATAATTTTTTTCTCAAGTTTTGTAGAATTTTGAGGAACAAATATTGAAAAACCCCTTTCCGATTGGAAAGGGGTTTTTCAATATTATAAATTTACTTCTTGCGATGTATTAGCATATAATGCATAAGTATCTGGTTTATTCGTATATTGTACTCCACCCACAATTGTGAGCACTACTGCCAATGTTAAAATTCCAGCTACTACTTTTTTCATTTTCCATCCTCCTTATGATCTTCTAACATTTCAATAACTAATTTATAATATTGATTACTTTGCTCAAATTTTAATGATTGAGAAAAATATTCTGCAAGTTCTATATATACTTTCTTTAATTCAATTTTATTTCCTGCTGATTTATAAAAAGGTATCGCTTCTAATTCTAAAAATTCTTTGTACTCTTTCGCTTCTTCAAAATACTTATGTTGAAGCATAAGAATCGAATACAATTTTGTATTAAAACGCTCTTCACGTTTAGCAGCAATAACACCTTTATTAATCCATCCTTTTGCTTCTTCAAATTGTTCTAATTTAATACACGATAGTGCCATTTCGTATAATGTATCTATATAATTTAAATCTACTTGTTTTTGAAGTTGTAAACTCTCTAAATAGTGTTCTTTTGCTTGCTGATATTTTTTCTTTTTGTAATATATATTGCCCATATTACTTAGAGTAATAGACATCAGAACATCTTTATCTGCAAAAGCCTCCGCTTCCCTCAATATATTCTCATACATTTTTAAAGCTTCTTCATATTGCCCTTGTTCTGCATAACTCAATGCAATGAGAATTTGACAATTTATCACATTTCGAAATTTATACTCATTCCTAAATGCCTCTAATGCGATATTTGCAAAATGTAAAGTAAGATGCTGAATTTCCAAGTGACTATAAGTAAGTGCAATATTATAATAAATTCCTGTCTCATGATATCCAAGTTCTTTAGCCATGATCTCTGTCTCAAGTAAATCCTCTAATCCTTTTTTCCACTTATATTGTAAACAGCATAATAACCCCTTACTATACGTATATAATAACTTCTGAAAAGGTGAAAATTTCTTATATGCCTTCTTAAGCTTCTCTAATTCTTCTGCGATTGCTGGTAAATCTCTTTTCATCAGTAAATAGCGTATATTAAGTAGTTTATAATAATTTATGATTTCAAAATCTAGAACACTTTGCATATCATCTTCCAATTCATTACGTATGCGTTCAATCTGCGCCTTATCCAAACGAATTAATGCATTTAGCCATTCATCCAACTTCCCCTTCACATCTTCTTCTACATCCCTCAAATCCGTCACGGCAATTTCTAATCTTGCGCAGAGCAATTGTAGAATTTCTTCTGATGCTTCGATCTTTCCATTTTCGATTTTACTTAAGTATGAGACAGAACAAATGCCCTGACATAATTCTTCTTGTGTCATTTTTTGCTGTAGCCGTTTGTAAAAGACTTGTTTGCCTATTTTTTCTAATGTTTGTTGCATTGTCCTCCTCCATTCTCATTACCCCCATTACTCTAATAATACATAAAATCTTGAGAAATATAAATTGATAAATGTTAATTTTCTAAAAAATATGCATTATTTCATTTTTTTCCCTCTTGACTCTACTTCCATATCCATTCTTTGCTACGAGCGGTGAAAAATTGGTATACTATAACCAAATTATGGAGGTGTTTTCGCGATGACTTATTATAAAGACGATAGCTATGCCTTACATACAGATTTATATCAAATTAATATGGCTTATACATATTGGAAAGATGGTATTCATAATCGCCGCTCGGTGTTTGATTTATACTTTCGAAAACTTCCATTTGAGAACGGTTACGCTGTTTTTGCTGGTCTTGAAAAAATTGTGGAGTACATAGAAAACTTCAGCTTTACCGAAAGCGATATCGCTTATTTAGCAGAGTTACAATTTGAAGAAGAATTTCTTCATTATTTACAAAATATGAAATTCACTGGGACAGTTCGAAGTATGCAAGAAGGTGAAGTTGTATTTAATAACGAGCCTTTATTACGTGTTGATGCACCACTCGGCGAAGCACAAATTATTGAAACTGCCCTATTAAACATTGTGAATTACCAAACATTAATTGCAACAAAAGCGGCTCGTATGAAGCACGCTGCAAATAATGATGAACTTTTAGAGTTTGGTACAAGACGTGCCCATGAGTTCGATGCCGCTCTTTGGGGCACACGTGCTGCATTTATTGGTGGTTTTTCATCTACAAGCAACGTACGAGCTGGGAAACGCTTCGGAATACCTGTAGCCGGTACACATGCTCACTCTTTCGTTCAAGCATATCGCGATGAATATGTTGCTTTCAAAAAATATGCTGAGACACATAAAAAGTGTGTGTTTCTTGTCGATACATACGACACTTTGAAATCTGGTGTTCCAAATGCAATTCGCGTTGCGAAGGAGTTTGGAGATCGTATCGATTTTTACGGAATTCGCCTTGATAGTGGGGATATGGCTTATTTATCTAAAAAAGCAAGAAAACTACTAGATGAAGCTGGGTTTACAAATACAAAAATTATTGCTTCTAGCGATTTAGATGAATACACAATTATGCACTTGAAATCTCAAGGAGCAAAAATTGATGTATGGGGCGTTGGAACAAAATTAATTACGTCCTTTGAGCAACCAGCGTTAGGGGCTGTTTATAAACTAGTTGCGATTGAAGATACTGATGGAAAATTAAATGATACAATTAAAATTTCATCTAACCCTGAAAAAATTACCACTCCAGGACTTAAGCGTATTTATCGCATTATCAATCGAGTGAACGATCATGCAGAAGGCGATTATATTGCGTTAGATTCTGAAGAACCTGGAAAAGAAGAACGCTTAAAAATGTTTCATCCTGTTCACACGTATATAAGTAAATTTGTAACAAACTTTGAAGCACGCGAACTGCATAAAGATATTTTCGTTAACGGTGAAAGAACATATGAATTACCTGGCATATTAGATATTCAAAAATATAATGAACAGAGTCTCGCACTATTTTGGGAAGAATATATGCGAACTTTAAATCCCGAAGAGTACCCTGTCGATTTAAGTCAAGAATGCTGGGATCATAAAATGAATTACATTCAAACTGTTCGAGAACAAGTTGAAAAAAATATACAAAAATAAAACAGAGAAGCTCCTCCTTCTCTGTTTTTTCAATGCTATATATCTTTGTGAAAAATATATTAAAATAATAAGACAAATATTTTTTATTTGTAAATTTAAATATTAAGTTATTTATTTATAAAATAATATTTGTTATTATTTTATTGAGTCAATTTCAACAGAATAACCTAAAAAAGAGGACGCAGGTTGCGTCCTCTTTTTTATAAATCTTTCACTCTTAGTACACGCATTGCATTTAATACTGCCAGTAGTGTCACACCAACATCTGAGAAAACTGCTTCCCACATTGTTGCAATACCGAAAGCACCAAGTAATAAAACAATCCCTTTTACACCTAAGGCAAAGATGATATTTTGCCAAACTATACTTCTTGTGCGTTTTGCAATTTTTACAGCTGTCGCAATTTTTGAAGGCTCATCAGTCATAATAACGATGTCTGCCGCTTCAATTGCTGCATCTGATCCTAAACCACCCATCGCAATACCAACGTCTGCACGGGCTAATACTGGTGTATCGTTAATACCATCACCAACGAAGGCAATTTTTTCTTTTCCGTGCTTCGCTGCATCAATTTTTTCAATCTCTTCTACTTTTTGTTGCGGTAGTAATTCCGCATGAACTTCATCTAAGCCTAACTCTTTACCGACAGCTTCACCAACTGGTTTTGCATCACCAGTTAACATTACTGTCTTTTTAATACCTAGTTCTTTTAACTTTTGAATCGCTTGTTTCGAATCCTCTTTTACCTCATCAGAGATAACAATATAACCTGCATATTTTCCATCTACAGCAACGTGAACTAATGTACCTACTGTTTCTGGTTGTTTAAATTCAATATTTTCTTTTCTCATTAATTTTGCATTACCTGCAAAAATTTCTTTTCCTTGTACTTTTACGACTGTACCGTGACCAGAAATTTCGTTATAATCATCGATTATTTTTTCATCAATTGATTTTCCATATGCCTTTCGAATAGATTGGGCAATCGGATGGTTAGAATATACTTCAGCAAATGCCGCATACTCTAATAACTCTTCACTTGTAATACCTTCGCTCGGTTCCATTTTTGTAACTTTAAAAACACCTTTTGTTAATGTTCCTGTTTTGTCAAAAACAATATATTTTACATCATTTAAAGCTTCTAAATAGTTACTTCCTTTTACTAACACACCACTTTTAGATGCACCACCAATACCTCCAAAGAATCCAAGAGGAATAGATACAACTAACGCACATGGACAAGAGATTACTAAGAACACTAAAGCTCTATAAATCCACTCAGAGAATGTAGCTCCTTCTAAAATAAGTGGTGGAATAAACGCCATGATCGCCGCTGTAATAACTACAACTGGAGTATAGTAACGTGCAAACTTCGTAATAAAGTTTTCCGTTGGTGCTTTTTTACTGCTTGCATTTTGAACTAAATCTAAAATTTTTGATACAGTCGATTCACCGAATTCTTTTGTAACTTCAATTGTTAATACACCGTTTTGGTTCACAAAGCCACTTAATACATCATTTCCAACTTCAACTTCACGTGGTACAGATTCACCAGTTAATGCTGAAGTATCTACCATTGATGTTCCTTCAATTACTTTTCCATCTAACGGTACTTTCTCACCTGGCTTAACGATAATATAATCGCCAATTTGTACATCTTCTGGTGATACTTGTTTCGTTTCATTTCCAACCTTTACATTCGCATAATCAGGACGAATATCCATTAATGAAGTGATTGATTTTCGAGAACGATTTACCGCAATACTTTGGAATAGTTCTCCTACTTGATAAAATAGCATTACTGCTACAGCTTCTGAATATTGCTGAATTGCAAAAGCTCCTACAGTTGCAATTGCCATTAAGAAGTTTTCATCAAATACTTGGCCACGAGTTATGTTTCTTACCGCTCTCCAAACGATATCTCCACCTATTAATAAATAAGCAAGGACGAATAACGGAATTGTTACCATTTGTGGTAAGCCCGCTAATGCAGCAATTGCTGTCAAAATTCCGCCGACCACTAATCTCCCTACCATCTTTTTCACGTTTGCTTCACCATGATCGTGACTATGTCCGTGGTCATGACCGTTCTTCTCTTCACGAACAACTTTCACATCTGGCTCTAACTTTTGAACGACATTTGTTATATTTGCTACAGTCGCTTCTAGTTCTCTTTTATTCGCAACTTCTACTCGTAGTTTCTTCGATACGAAATCAACAGTTGCTTCTGAGACAGCTGGCATTTCCTTCACTTTATTTTCAATTTTCATTGCACAGTTCGCGCAATCTAAACCTTCTAATATAAATACTTCTTTAGCAATTTTATTTTTTTGTTCTTCTTGCACTTTAATATGCGGTTCTAATTTTGTAACGAGTTGTTTTGCTTCCGTAACAACTTCGTTTTCTTTATTTTGTGCTGTTTCTAAGATCATTGTCTTTGTTGCGAAGTTTACAGAGCAAGAATTCACTCCTTCTATATTTCCAACACCTTTTTCAATTTTCATTGCACAATTCGCACAATCTAAACCTTCTAACATCAGTTTCTTTTTCACTAATGCTTCAGCCATCGTTCTCCCTCCTCGCGTTCTTTTTATTCTTCTTCGTTTACGTGTTCAAACGCTTGCTCGAAGATATGAATTACGTGCTGGTCAGCTAACGAATAATAAACAACCTTTCCTTCTTTACGATTCTTCACAAGTTTCGCTTGCTTTAACACACGAAGCTGATGCGAAATAGATGATTGTGTCATTCCTAATAAATAAGCTAAATCACAAACGCACATTTCAGCTTCAAATAACGCATGTAATATTCTCGTACGTGTACGGTCACCTAATACTTTAAATAGTTCTGCTACTTTACTTAAACTTTCATCAGTTGGAATTGTTTGTTTTACTTGCTCTACAACTTCTTCATGAATTATCGTTTGAGAACATGTCTCTTGTGGTGTTTCTACTTTATTTCCAGCCATTATAGCTCACCTCTTTATTTGAACATATGAACAATCATTCATATATCTTATACCTTTATTATATGAGCGTCCATTCATATGTGTCAATGAAATCTAATACATTTTTTTGAACATTTCGTTCACATTTAAAAAAGAGCTACACATATTTTCTACATCCATTACATTCTCATACAAAAAAGGATGTCCACTTTGCACAAAAGAAAAAGCCTTGCGCGTTCCCTAGACGCACAAGGCTTACTATACTTATATCCCTTTTAATTAAGCTTTTAATTAGCTTGTTCTAAATTATCCTGCGAACTTCCATCGTCTTTTAAATGACTATGCTTTTTCGAATATACAAAGTATACAACTACTCCAATTGCTAACCAAATACCGAAGTATATCCATGTTGTTAACGGTAAATTTACCATTAAGAATAGACAACACGCAATTGAAATAATCGGTAAGATCGGTACAAGTGGTACCATAAATCCACGTTGTAATTTCGGATGCGTTTTACGAAGAATGATAACAGTTACACCCACCATAGCGAATGTTAATAACGCTCCAATATTCGCTAAATTCGACAATTCTTTTAAATCGATAAATCCAGCAATTAAAGCACTACCAATTCCTGTTAACCAAACTGAAAATGTTGGTGCTTCAGTCTTCTTGTTAATTTTCGCGAAAGATTTTGGCAATAACCCATCACGGCTCATTGCGAAGAATACACGAGTTGTTGCATAAATGTAAGCGAAAATTACAGCCATAATACCGATTACAGCTCCAATAGCAATTACACCTGCTACTTTATCTTGTCCTACAACCTCTAGTACATATGCCATAGCTTCTGGTACATCTAATTCCTTATAAGAAACCATACCTGTCATAACAAGACAAACTACAACATAAATGATTGTACAAATAACCAACGAAGCAATAATACCAATCGGCAAATCACGTTGCGGATTTTTTACTTCTTCAGCAGAAGTTGCTAATGCATCAAATCCTAAGAAAGCAAAGAATACTGCTGCTCCTCCGGCGAACACTCCACTTAAACCGTAAGGTGCAAATGGTATCCAGTTTTCTGGTTTCACGTAGAATACACCAACTGCAATGAATAAAACAACAATACCAATTTTAATTAATACCATTATGTTATTCACACGTTTACTTTCTTTCGTACCTCGTGATAATAACCAAGTTATCACCAACGTAACAATAACTGCTGGTAAGTTTACCATACCACCTTGTGCTGGAATCGTTAGCAATGCTTTGGGAATTTCAAGTCCCAATCCACTCACTAAGTTATGGAAATAACCCGTCCATCCACCAGCTACTGCGGCAGTCGTTACGACATATACGGATAACAATGTCCATCCCATTAAATGGGCAACAAACTCACCAATTGTTGCATACGAATATGTGTACACACTACCTGAAACAGGAAGTGTAGATGCAACTTCTGCATAACATAAAGCTGCAAATCCACAAACAATTGCTGCAATCATGAATGAAAAAATAACTGCTGGACCAGCATCTCTTGCGGCTACTAATCCAGTTAATACTAGAACTCCTGTACCAATTATCGCACCAATCCCTAGCATTGTTAGGTCAAATGCCCCTAGCGTTTTCGTTAAAGTTTTACTTTTACTTTCCCCTAACAATTGCGTAACGGATTTCTTTTTAAATAGGTTGGCCACGATGAATGCCCCCTTTTACCAAGAAGAGCTAAGAGGTATTATCTCTTAGCTCTTATCATGTTGTTTTATATATTGTTCGATTTTGTTTTGTATAATGCTTTTATTAGCAAGATACTGTTTCTGCTTCTAGTAATTCTTTAGCACCTTTGTACTCTACACCGTGAGCTTCTGCAACTGCTTCGAATGTTACATAGCCATCTAATGTGTTAATACCTTTTAGTAATGCAGCGTTGCCTAGGCAAGCTTCTTTGTAGCCTTTGTTAGCAATTTGTACTGCATATGGTACTGTTACGTTTGTTAATGCAAGAGTTGATGTACGTGGAACCGCACCTGGCATGTTTGCAACTGCATAATGAACAACGCCGTGTTTTTCGTAAGTTGGGTTATCATGAGTTGTAATACGGTCAGTTGTTTCGAAAATACCACCTTGGTCAATCGCGATATCTACAACAACAGAACCTGGTTCCATTGATTGAATCATTTCTTCTGTTACAAGTTTTGGCGCTTTTGCACCTGGGATTAATACTGCACCGATTACAAGATCAGACTCTTTTACAGCTTCTGCAATATTGTAAGGATTAGACATTAAAGTTTTTACTTGATTTCCGAAAATGTCATCTAATTGACGAAGACGTTCTGCACTTAAGTCGATGATTGTTACATCCGCACCTAGTCCAACTGCAATTTTAGCAGCATTTGTACCAGCTTGTCCACCACCGATGATTGTTACTTTACCACGTTTAACCCCTGGAACACCTGCAAGTAAGATACCTTTACCGCCTTTGTTTTTCTCAAGGAATTGTGCACCAATTTGTGCAGCCATACGACCAGCTACTTCACTCATAGGTGCAAGTAATGGTAGAGAACGGTTTTCTAATTGTACTGTTTCATATGCAATAGAAACAACTTTCTTTTCGATTAATGCTTTTGTTAATTCTGGTTCTGGAGCTAAATGTAAATATGTGAATAAGATTAAACCTTCGCTGAAGTGTTTGTATTCGCTTTCAATTGGTTCCTTAACTTTCATAACCATTTCCATGTTCCAAGCTTCTTCAGCTGTATCAACAATTTTCGCTCCCGCTTCAACATACTGAGCATCTGTGAAACCAGATCCTAAACCTGCACCCTTTTGAATGAATACTTCGTGATTGTTACGAATTAAATGTACAACACCTGCTGGTGTCATTGCCACACGGTTTTCGTTGTTTTTAATTTCTGCTGGTACCCCAATACGCATAATGAAATGCCCCCTTATAATTAACAGAAAAAAGAAAGTCTTTTTTCTTTTTGTAATAATTAATAACTTATGTCCTTATTCTAGCATAACTTAAAAGTTATGAAAACGCTAACATACCATTTTTTTAAAGTTTATATATTTAGAATAGTGTAAATATATAAAACATTGATTCTATTAGGGTTCTCGTTTCATCCCACTATCTATCACTCTATTTTTATTATACTCTTCCAAAATAAGTATCGACTATTTATTATTTGACAATAATGTAACAATGTAAGAAACCCTAATGATGACGTATACATATACAGTTATTAATTTACACAATACTTTAGGGATATATTCTTTTCATAAAAAAAACAGCTGCTAGCATTTAGCTAGCAGCTGGATAACTTATAAATAGCTTGGAAAATAAATCATCTGTTGTTTCAGTAATTTTATCAATCAGATCACTTTCTTCCGCCTCTTGCTCTTTTAACATCTTAATTGTTTCACGTGCATCTTCAGGATAGTCGGTAATGATACCATCTACGTTTAATTTATAATATCCCTGTAAGCTTTCCATATCATTTACCGTCCATACGTAAATTGGCTTGTTTAACTTCCTTGCTTCTTTTACTAATTTCTTATTTAGCATGTATTCTTCTGCTACATAAAAATCCGCCTTCACATTTTTTAAGTTAGCTCTACTCGCATACAATATATATCCTACTTTTATATCTGGATTTGCACGCTTAAACTCTTTAATAAGCGGATAGTGTAACGTTTGAATGATACATTGTTTCTCAAATTCATTATCTTTAATTGCTTTTAATACTTTGTTTACGAAATCTTTTTCGCCCCCATGAAGCTTCACTTCAATATTGAGTTTGATTTTTCCCTTTGCCAACTTAATGATCTCATCAAGTGTACTTATTTGTCCTGAAAACCCATCTTGACTAAGAGTAAGCTGCCTTAACTCATCCATCGTTAAATCTGACACATGAACATTAGCATTAGCAAGACGTTTTAACTTCAAATCATGTATAACTGCTAATTCACCGTCTTTTGTTTGCAGTACATCAATTTCAGCGTAGTCTGCTTTTGCATCAATAGCACCTTGAATGGCTTCTTTCGTATTTTCTACTCCTTTTGATATATACCCGCGGTGCGCCATAATAATTGGTTCTTTATACGTGTTTGTAATAAAGGTCACAATGAATGCAACAACCATTCCCGCAGTAATAATTCCTACAATATATACGCCAATAAATTTCCAACGATGTTTTTGGAAGAAACATTTATCTGCTTTCGTTTTCGAATAATCTAATCCTTCTTCTAATAAAACATCTTCAACTGGAACCTTTTGTAAATACAATCGCGTAATTGCCATAATATAAAAGGGTGTCACGATAAAACTAAATAAATACAATGTACTCGTTAAAAACACAGACATTGTTGATTCCGCTAATAATGCAAATGTCCCTGCTGGGTTTGTAAATTCATATATTCCCCACAGACAAAGTAAATAAATTCCCATAAATAAAAGAAAGACAATTCCTACAGATATGAAAAAACCTACTAAAAAGAATAATACTTTAAAAAAGCTTTCTTTTACTAAGTTTGCACTTTTTCGTGCTGCGGTGCGGAACGGCTTTTCCTCTAAAACAATGATAGGTAAAACAAAGATCCAACGAAGATTTAAATAGGCAACTACAGCAAAGAAAGCATAATATCCAACTTGACCCATCGTTGTCTTAAATAGTTCACCTGTAATAAAATTAGGAATTTGAATCTCAGGAATCAATGCAGATTTATACCCCGTACTTAATAGTGGTAATAACACAACTGCGTACAAAACAAATCCTGGTAAGCAATATGTAAAAAGGGAAGGTAAATACGTTACTGTTTTATACAAAATCGGACGTAATCTCACCTTTTGCCTTTTATGAGCAAAGTACGAAATAATAATAAGCACCGCAAATTCCGTAAAGATAAGAAACAATGCTAACAATGATAAAATTACGATTGCCAATATGCCATATGGCGTCTTTAAAAACGCTAATAATTCATCATTCGTCGCATTTGCATAACCACCAAAATACAATAACTTATTAAAAATGATCCCAAATAGCGGGACAAATACAATCGCTGCTAATAATTTATAAGCAAGTTGAAAGGTTAATACATTCCAAAAAGCAAATCTAACTGTTTGAAAGGAATGTCCAATTACTCCTGGTATAGATAGTCTTTTACGGTGTTGCATATATTCCTCCACATTCTAAAACGATATTTGAGATGGATTCCACATTTCCATTTCTAATCCATCTTTTTAATAATAATATATTCCGCTTAACATGAACACTCTTATACATACAATGAAAAAAGTGATGGTTACTCCCCATCACTTTTTTCATCTACTCTATTTTTTCTCTAACCCTTGCCCAAATGCTTTCAAGAAGCTAAAACCGAATGTAATGGCTCTATTGATATCTGGATCTTTTAACACTTTAAAGAAATCCATCACTTTTGTTTTTTTACCACTATTTAATTCATCTGTTGCAAATTGCAATCCAGTGACTAAACTCGATGTGATTTGCTTCGTTACTTCTGGGTCAACTGAAGATAACGCTTCTCCTGCCCCCATCATATTATTTAACGCGTTTTTAACGTGTTCACGATTTAATTGCTCCACAGCAATTTTTGAAACATCTTCCTTCGCAGCAAGTAAACTAATCGCCGCATCTAATATACCAGCCTTCTGCAACTGTGCTAACAGCTGCATTGTTTCTTCTACTGCTTCACGATTATTAGATAGCTCATTTAGCAGTTCATCTGCTACTTGCTGTTTCTGTTCTTCCTCTGTTACAACTTTCTTTTTAATTAAAGTAATTTCTTTTGCCACTATCTCCGCCCCCTAGTCCACAAGTGATACGTATTGTTTTCTTTGCCACTTTTGCTCGATTTCAACACCATTTTGCGGATTACGCTTTTTATCTCTCGGGTTTGAAGATGGTAACGGACGATTCCCTTTTTCACGTAGTACACGCATCTTTACCATCGTTTGTTTGTACGCTGGTGTACACGTATAAAGATCTGTCGCCGTTCCAGTTAAAATATTGATTGCCTCTTCATTTACCGTTGCATGCATCGGTAAATATAGCTCTTTCCCCGTTACACGATCAGTAATAAGCGCTTGTACTTTAATTTTTCCAAATGGTGATGCTAATTCTACAAGACCACCATCTTTCACATTGCGCTCTAGAGCAAGTTCAGGCGAGATTTCAACGAACACTTCAGATACTTTAGATAAAATACCAGCCGATTTATTCGTCATATTCCCTTCATGGAAATGTTCTAGCATACGTCCATTATTTAAAAGTAAATCATACTCATCTGGCGCTACAACCGGTGGTACCCATTCATCTAATGATAGACGAGCTAGTTTATCCGGGAAGTTAAATCCGTCCACATATAATAGCGGTGTATCGCTACCATCATGGCTACCCCAACATAAACTATTCCATCCTTCTAAACGATCGTATGTTGCCTGAGAATATAAAGGTGCAAGCGATGCAATTTCATCCATGATTTCACTTGGACTTTCATAATTCCAATCCCCGCCAAGGGCACGAGCTACTTTTTGTAAAATCCACCAGTCTGGCTTTGAATCACCAAGCGGTTTCAACACTTCATATAATCTTTGAATGCGGCGTTCAGTATTCGTAAACGTTCCTTCTTTTTCTAAGCTTGGTGCCGCTGGTAAAATAACATCAGCAAAACGAGCTGTTTTTGACAAGAACATATCTTGAACAACAAGGAAGTCTAAATTCGCTAAAATATGTTGCACATGGTTCGCATTTGAATCGACTAAAGCCATTTCTTCACCCATAACATACATACCACGTAGCTTTCCTTCATCTGCCGCAAGTAACATTGCAATATTATTTAACCCTGGTGCTTTCGGAATTGTAGTACCGTATGCTTTTTCAAATTTCGCACGGAGCGCATCATCTGAAACTGCTTGGTAACCTGGAAGCCAGTTTGGTAATGTTGCCATATCACAAGCGCCTTGTACGTTATTATGTCCGCGTAATGGATATGCTCCTGCACCAGGACGACGATAGTTACCCGTAACAAGCAGTAAATTTGAAATTGCAGCGGACGTTGTACTTCCTCCTGTATTTTGAGTTACACCCATTCCCCAAAGTACACAAGTACCATCTGCTTCATATACCATACGAGCCATTTCTTTCAGATTTTCTTTTGAAATCCCCGTAATTTCTTCTGTGTAATCAAGCGTATACTTTTCTACCATTTTGCTATATTCATCAAAATTCTTTACGTTTTCAGCTATGAACTTTTTATCATGCCAATCTTGATCAATAATATATTTCGTAATACCAGCAAGCCATACGTAATCCGTTCCTTGGCGCGGATGAATAAATAAATCCGCACGCTCTGCCATTTCATGTTTACGAAGGTCTGCTACAATCAGTTTTTGCTCGTGTAATTTATGAGCACGTTTTACTCTCGTAGCAAGTACAGGATGTCCTTCTGTTGGATTCGCACCAACGATAATAACAAGACCTGCTTCAGCTATATCTTTCACTGTTCCAGCATCCCCGCCCATACCGACAGTTTTAAATAAACCGTCTGTCGCTGGAGATTGACAATAACGCGAGCAGTTATCTACATTATTCGTTCCATATATTTGACGAGCTAGTTTTTGCATAAGGTAATTTTCTTCATTCGTTACTTTCGAAGAAGAAATAAATCCAAATGCATCACTGCCGTATTCTGATTTAATGTGCTGCATGTTAGAAGCAACAACCTCAAGAGCCTCTTCCCAAGTAGCTTCAACAAACATATCTCCTTGGCGAATTAATGGCTTCGTAATTCGATCTTCACTATTTACAAAGTCCCATCCAAATTTACCTTTTACACATGTGGAAATGCCATTAACTGGTGCATCTGAAACAGGTTGCACTTTCAAAATTTGACGATCTTTCGTCCATACTTCGAATGAACAACCGACACCACAAAATGTACAAACTGTTTTTGTTTTATTCACTTTCGTCTTACGCATCGCAGCCTCTACTTCTGAAACCGCTAAAATACTACTATATCCGGGCTCTACATCCTTTACAAAATCAATCATCGGATCTAACACATCTGGTTTTAATCCTGTCATGAATCCAGCTTCACCTAACATTGATTTTTCCATTAACGCATTACATGGACATACTGTTACACACTGCCCACAACTCACACAAGACGAGTCATTTATGCTTACACCATTGTCCCATATAACACGCGGACGATCTAAGCTCCAGTCTATCGATATAGTTTCATTGACCTGTAAGTTTTGACATACTTCTACACACTGTCCACAAGCAATACATTGATTTGGATCATACCGATAAAACGGATGGGACATATCCACTTCACAAGCACTTACTTTCGGCTCATACGGATATTTCTGTTCTTCAATTCCCATCATATGTACTGTATTATGAACCTTACAATTACCGTTATTGTTATCACATACGGTACAATACAATAAATGATTCTCTAATATTCGATCCATCGCCTCAGTCTGCGCCTCTTTTACACGCTGTGACTGTCTTTCAATATGCATACCGTTCTCGAGCTTCGTTGAACAAGCACGCATTAACTTCCCATCTACTTCTACAATACATGTATCACAAGTTTGAATTGGATCTACTTCTGGTACATGACAAATTTGAGGATGTTCCAAATTACTCTCATTAAATAATTGTAGTATTGTCTTTTCACCTGATGCTGAATATTCTTTACCATCTACGGTTACACGGACTGTCTGTTCTGCCATAGTTTCCCCTCTCCTTACAACCAACTGTACAACATATTTATGAATCCGTTTTCATAAATGAATTAATGTACATATTTTTGAAACGCCCTGCCCAAATACTTTTCTTTTGAAGTCGATTCTAGATGTTTATAAGGCATCACTACGAAAGCTTGAAAATTTCACTATTCTACATTTCTATTATATCGTATATATACAATAATAACCAAAATAATCTGATACCTTCCTTCTAACAGATGTTTTTATTTTTTCAATGTTTTATGATAAGTGTGGGAGAGAAATACATATAAAAGGGGAATTTAATATGGGGCCTACGCAAGAGACTTATACAATTGTACGTTATCAATCTGGTACATTTTCAAAACAACTTGATGAGATTGTTACAGAATCTCCTATTACTATTAAATTGAATGGTGAAGAATATGTAACAGTCGTATGTACACCAAATTATATTGAAGATATGGTAATTGGTTTTTTAATTTCTGAGGGGATTATTTCTTCCTATAAAGATGTTGAAGAACTACGGGTTCAAAAAGATAACGGAATTGTCCATGTAACATCATCAAAAGTAAATCCGCTCTATCAAAATTTATATAATAAACGATACATCACTTCCTGCTGTGGAAAAGGTAGACAAGGTTTTATTTTCGTTAACGATGCAGCAAAAGCAAAAGATTTACATGATATACATGTCAAAATTACTCCTGAAGAATGCTTTTACTTAATGAATACTTTACAACAATCTTCCACTACCTTTCGCCAAACTGGTGGTGTTCACAATACCGCGCTATGTGATCGAAACAATATCCTCCTATCAAGAATGGATATCGGAAGACATAATGCATTAGATAAAATATATGGCCATTGTTTACGCAACGATATATCTGTTAAAGGAAAAATCATCGCATTTAGCGGGCGTATTTCATCCGAAATTTTACTCAAAGTTTCGAAAATTGGATGTGAAATTGTTCTATCTAAATCCGCTCCAACAAAACTAGCATTGCAACTCGCTCACGATTTAGGCATTACAGTCGTAGGTTTTATTAGAAATGAATCTTGTAATATTTACACACACCCACATCGAATTGATGGTTATCAATCGAATAACTAAAATAACTCCTCAATTGAGGAGTTATTTTAGTTATAAAAATGTAATATATTAAACACTTGAATAGTTAATAAAGTTAATATATAATTTCATTACACAATTAAAAACAAAACATTGTAGCATATATCTTTTCATTCTTTTACAAATTAAAAGGGACTGCTAACAAAACGCATACACAATCTTATAAAAGTCATGGATTTATTTGAAATCCACCAGGGAGGTTACAACGATGGAAATTCGCTTATTAACAACAGAGGACGCAGAAATATATTTAAAAGTTTGTATGGAAGGTTTAACGAAGAACCCGGAAGCTTTTAGCTCTTCTTATGAAGATGTTCTTAAACATGAAGATCCTGTAGCTGCTATGGCAAAACGATTAAGCAATCCGGATAAGTATACTCTAGGGGTCTTCAAAGATAACGATTTAATTGGTATCGCTACTTTAGAAACAAAACCATTTATTAAACAAGAACATAAAGCAAAAATCGGTTCCGTTTTTGTTTCCCCAAGAGCGCGTGGCCTTGGAGCAGGACGAGCTCTCATTAAAGCAATTATTGAAAATGCCGATAAATTACATGTAGAACAACTTATGCTCGATGTTGTAGTTGGTAACGATGCTGCAAAAAAATTATATGAATCATTAGGTTTCCAAACTTACGGCGTACAAGAGCGTTCATTAAAACATAACGGTCAATATTGGGACGAGGAACATATGGTTCTGTTCTTAAATGATTAATACTTCAATATAAGTTTTCCAAAAGTACCTTTTTATTAAAAAAGGTGCTTTTTTCATTACAACAATGTAATCTTCATGTCACCTTTATCGATCGTACCAAACCTTTCCATTCATTATACTAAAAATATAAAGTGAAACTTTACTTAGTGAGGAAATCCATCCTTAACTGATCATGAAATGAACGTATAGCATTCAATTGATATGTAGAGGAGAATGTGACATGAAACAAAACAAACGAGCTATGCTTTTAATATTTACTACAGCGATTGTAACTTCTGGGTTAGCAATTTTACCTTGGTTTATTATATAGAATTATTCCCCTAATAATGAAAAAAGCTCATTGCTTCGTAAGAAGCAATGAGCTTTTTTATATTATAAAATCCCCAAAATTTTATTTACACAACTTATAATAATAACCATAGATACGGCAATGCACATGACAACCGTATTACGATCTTGCTTTTCTTTTTTTGAAATTTCTTCTTTTGGATTCATGTGTATGATCTCCTTTTAAAAAAAGTGTGAGATAGGAAATTTTTCTTATCCGATGCGAGGTGAATACGAAAACCCTCTCTATCTCACATACACAATAGAATGGAATTGTCATTTTATAAATAAAATGACATGACGTTATGTCGCAACATAGGGTATTTTGTGTCGCTACGTTTTCTATTATAAAAAATAGTTGTGCAAAACTAGTGCATTTTTTATGTCAATTACTCTGAGCGAGAAATCACTCTTCCACTCAATCACATAAAAAGAGTTTTTTATCATTTTCATGTAAACTATACAAGTAGAATGAACAGTTTGGGGTGCACAAGATTATGGTAAAAATTTTATTAGTAGACGATGAAGAACGTATGTTACGATTATTAGATCTGTTCTTAAGTCCTCGTGGCTATTTTTGTATGAAAGCTACCTCTGGCCTTGAAGCACTAAAGTTAATAGAACAAAAAGACTTCGATATTATTTTGTTAGATGTAATGATGCCGAATATGGATGGATGGGATACTTGCTATCAAATCCGTCAAATTTCCAACGTTCCAATCATTATGCTAACAGCTCGTAATCAAAATTACGATATGGTGAAAGGCCTTACTATCGGCGCAGATGACTATATTACAAAACCATTTGATGAGCATGTATTAGTTGCACGAATTGAGGCTATATTACGCCGTACAAAGAAAGATGGATTTGTTAGCTTCAATGGTATTGAGTGGGATAAAACAAAACATGCTGTCACAGTGTATGATGAAAAAATCTCACTGACTCCTATCGAATTTTCGTTACTTGGACTATTTTTACAAAATACAAACCGTGCTTATAGCCGAGATGATTTAATCGAAAAAATTTGGGGTTATGAAACAGACATTGAATATAGAACAATCGATTCACATATTCGCAATATCCGCGATAAATTACGCAAAAAAGGATTTCCAGTTGAAAATTACTTAGAAACTGTCTATAAAGTCGGATATAAATGGAAAAGTGAATAATTACTTCGGTCAGTGGACAATAGTATACCACTGACCCTTTATATGAAATAAGGTATGGTGAGAAAATGAGTAAACTTTCACTTAAAATTGGGACATACTTTTTAATACTGGCTTTATGTATTGAAACAATTGCTTTCGTATCTTTTTACAAAAGCATTTCAAACATGCGCATTGAGGAGGAAACACTTGCTCTTTTAGAAAAAGGTAATCGCTATAGTAACATGATTAAAAACCGCGCCAAGTGGAATGCATATTCTAAAGAAAAGAGACTCACAGAAAGCGCTGAACACAGTAAACGGCCTAAACGTGCTGTATACCCCGAGTTTGATATCAACACTGAAGCTGAACACTTAGTCGAATCAGAAGCAATTGCTAACTCTGATATAGCTATCATTATAACTGACAATAATGGCAAAATTATTTCCACTTCAGAACCTGTAACAAAGGTAATGCAAAAACAGCTTACTTGTAAAACAGAACCTATTCCAACAAACGGATTGGTTGTCGAAAAGAACTGGAAAAAATCCAAATTCATCACAACCGTAAGCCCACTTAACACAGCAGAGTTTCAAGGAAAGTTATATATGTTATTAAAAACATCTTTCTTAGAAAATATGTTACTTAAACTCATGAACCAATTTCTTATCATTAGTGTTTTGACAGTTATTTTAACGACTATTTCTGTTTTTGTTTTTTCTCGTGTTATTACAGAACCTCTTATAAAAATGAAGAGGGCAACAGAAAAAATGTCAAAATTAAATACGCCAATTCAATTAGGTATTAAACGGAATGATGAACTTGGAAGCTTAGCAAAAACGATTGAAGATTTATCGAGTGAACTTACCTATATGAAAAAAGAGCGAAGCGAATTTCTCGCTAGTGTTGCCCATGAACTATTAACTCCATTGACCTATATGAAAGGTTATGCGAAGGTAGCAAAGAGAGACTCTTTAACGAAAGAAGAGCGAGAAGAATACTTACAAATCATTGAAGATGAAACAGATAGTGTAACCGATCTCGTCCAAGATTTATTTATGCTTGTACAATTAGAACAACACCAGTTTGTTATAAAAAAACAAAAAGTGATCCTTCAACCATTTTTAGAACGAATGGTTGAAAAAACAAAAACAACATTAACAAATAAACAGATGCAACTCCATGTATATTGCAAAGATGATTTAGAAGTTTGCATAGACGAAAGACGTATGGAACAAGTTATGTTAAATTTATTACACAATGCTTATCAACATTCGCCAGAAAACACAACTATTACGATACGCGTACTCACAGAAACAAATTCTTTTACAATAAGTGTACAAGATGAAGGAGAAGGTATTCCTGAAGAAGATATCCCGCATATTTTTGATCGTTTTTATCGTGTTGATAAATCCAGAACGAGAGCTACTGGGGGAAAAGGTATCGGGCTAGCTGTTGCAAAAGAAATTGTAGAATTGCATAACGGTTCCATTCTATTAACAAGCCAATTAGGAATAGGAACAAATTTTATAATTGAACTACCTTTTGAATAATATGAGTGTGAAAACACCAGTAGTAGTAAACACTACTGGTGTTATTTTGTTCATAAAATCAGCTCATATAAGCTAAGCTTTTGAAATTATTCTTATTTCAATATAAAATAAAGATACATTTGTCAAAGATTTGGAGGGTGATATAATTGGATATCCATGTATTAACAAAAGATGAAGCGGAAATTTACTTAGAACTTCGTGTAGAAGGATTAAAGCAAAACCCTGAAGCTTTCAGCTCTTCTTATGAAGATATTATTAATAAAGAGTGTGCGATTGAATATAAAGCACAAAAATTAGCACAAGATGAAAACTATACGCTAGGTGCATTTAAAGATGGGCAATTAATCGGGGTTGCAACGCTGGAAACGAAACCATATGTAAAACAAGAACATAAAGCTAAAATCGGTTCTGTATATGTGTCTCCAAAAGCACGCGGACTTGGAGCAGGAAAAGCACTTATTAAAGAATGTCTTGAACTTGCTAAATCTTTAGAAGTAGAACAAGTTATGCTTGATGTTGTTGTTGGCAACGATGGAGCAAAAAAACTTTATGAATCATTAGGATTTAAAACATTCGGTGTGCAAGAACGTTCATTAAAATATAACGGACAATATTGGGACGAAGAGCATATGGTCTTATTCTTAGATGAAAATAAATAACAAAAAACATCCTCTCATGTATGAGGATGTTTTTTTACTTTTTTCTAAACCACGCTATATTTAATAGTTGAATCGCTTTCGTAATTTCTTCTTCTGATAAAATCGCAAACCCAAGTAAAACTACATTTTCAGGTGCAGTATCGTCTTTGTAGTACGTAGAAACAGGATATATTTTAATACTATATTTTGCAGCTTCCTTAATTAGTTCTTCTTCTCGCATTCCATTATGCACTTTTAATAAAATATGTAATCCTGAATCTTCCCCTATCACTTCAACACGATTAGAGAAATACTTCTTTATTTCAAAAACAAGTCGATCCCTCTTTTTCCGGTAGACAACACGCATTTTATGAATATGTTTTTCCCAATACCCTTCATTTAAAAACCTTCTTATCACTTCTTGATCCATTCTTGAAACACTTTGTGTATAAAACAAATATTCCTTTTGATACTTTTTAATTAAATTCTTCGGTAATACTATATAGCTCATCCGTAATGAGGGTAACAAAGCTTTTGATAGCGTCCCCATATAAATAACTTTCCCATCTGTATCTAATCCTTGTAGTGCCGGAATTGGCTTTCCTGAATAACGAAATTCACTATCGTAATCATCTTCAATAATATACCTGCCTTCTTCTTTCTTCGCCCATTGTAAAAGCTGCGTCCTTCTTGTAATAGGCATAATCATTCCAAATGGGAATTGATGAGAAGGCGTTACAAATACAACATTTGCATCGCTATTTTCTAAATCCGCCATACAAATTCCGTCCCTATCTAAAGACAACATTTGAACCTTCTTTTCTCCTTGTTCAAAAACAACCATTTTCCTATGATAACCTGGATTTTCAACAGCATATTTACTTCCCTTCAACAATTGAAAAAGTAATCTCACTAATATTTGTGTTCCCGCCCCTAATACAATTTGACTAGCTGAACAACGTACACCTCTAGATTCATACAAATAGTTCGCAATTTCCTCCCTTAAGCTCAATTCCCCTTGAGGATGTCCAAGAAAAAGCAACTCATTATTATGTGGCTGCCATACATCATTTATAAGCTTGCGGTACATAGTGAAAGGAAAAGTATTTGTATCAACTCCTGTTTGGGTAAAATCAAATTTATAGTTCTCCCCCCGAAACGGTATTTCTTCTACTTCCGCTTCGCTTCCTTCTACATCAATCATTTGTTCAATTTCACATACAAAATAACCTTTTCTCGATATCGACTCAATATAACCTTCTGCAAGTAATTGCTCGTAAGCCGCTTCTACTGTATTCTTACTTACTTGTAAATAGCCCGCCAGCTTTCTCTTTGCAGGTAATTTTGTAAAAGCCGAAATCGTTCCATCTTTAATCTCTTTTTTTATATACTCATACAATTGCACGTACAATGCCTTTTTACTATTCACATTTAAATTAGGCGTTAATTCTAACATAATATCTGACCCCTTAATAAAACTAAAATCTGATACTTTTTGCAGTACCAGAAGTTATATATAATTCCTTTTATCATGTCACACATAAAAAATCAAATACTCGAGAGGAGATGCATGATCATGAACAACAGTAGACGTATTGGACTCATTATGATTATTACAGGAGCTACCTTATGGGGATTATCTGGTCCAATGATTCAGTGGCTATTTCAACATACTAACGTATCATCAATTGATTTTTTAACAATTCGCTTGTTGCTTGCGGGATTATTTATTTTATCTTTTTTACTGATAAAGAAACAAAACATATTTCAAATTTGGAAACACCCTAGACATTCTATACAACTTATTATTTTCTCTATTCTCGGCATGCTCGGTGCGCAATATGCCTTTATCGAAACGGTTCATATTAGTAATGCGGTCACAGCAACATTATTTCAATTTCTTGGTCCTGTCCTTATTACTATTTATGCTGCATTTGAGCAAAGAAAATTCCCTGCTTCTATGCAACTATTCGCAATTATAGCCGCCCTAACAGGGACATACTTTATTATTACAAACGGTTCAATTGCAAATATTGTTTTATCGAAAGAAGCCATTATTTTTGGTCTATTAACGGCAATTGGATTTGCATTTTATACCCTTCATCCAGCTTCTCTTATTAAAGAATGTGGAACAACTATAGTAATTGGCTGGGGGATGTTAATCGGTGGCATCGCCCTGCTTATTTGCAACCGCTCGTTTGGATGGAATCAGCTTTCACAAACCTTTACATCAAAAACTTTTTCTATGCTTATCCTAATCATTATAAGTGGCACTCTTTCTTTCCTTCTTTATATTGGTAGTCTGAAATATTTAGCAGCTACAGAAACAAGCATTTTATCTAGCATTGAACCACTTGTAGCTGCCCTCGTTTCAATCGTTTGGCTGAATGAATCCTTTGGAGCCTATCAATTATTAGGTGGCATATGTATCGTTCTTTCGGTTATTTTCTTAACGATGCCTCAAAAAGAGAGAGAACCAACCTTTTCAACTGAGCAAATATAAAAAATGTCAAAAGAGGTCGTACAAAACTTACGACCTCTTTTAACGTTTTAAAGGAATTGTCCTGCTTTCTAGCAAATACAATTACACTAACAATAAAAATTAGGAGTGTGGCACCATGAAAAAAATCGGAACTATGCTACTTTTCTCCTTTCTCATCACTGGATGCGCACAAGCACAGCCTGATTCAGAAGTACCTAAAAAAGAAGCCATTGCAACATCATCCACTCAAGTTAACGCACCTTCATTTTTTCATCTTAGCGTTTTAAAAGATGTGAATTGGGAAGAAGCTCCATCCTTCGTAGATGGAAAAATACCTTTAAAAGGCATTGAAGGAAAAATCGCAATGGCCGATAGCCCTATTATCGCAAATGAACAAAATGAAATAATGTGGTACTTTCTAAATCCTGAAATGCCAACTGGTAAATTATCTATTATTGCGCTAAAACAAGGGTCTGTCACTCCGACACCGGTACTCTTTCAAAAAGAAACTTCCAAACAATCTTGGACTACTTCAAATACAATTGATCCTACCACAAACGAACTCCCACTCACTGTATCGCTACCTTCATCTGGACTATGGTTATTAAATATATATGTGAATGAAAAATATTATGATCAGTTTGTAATCAATGCTGAATAAAGTGACAAAACTAAAACCCTTTCTTACAACAATGTAATTTCTACGTCATATACTTCGATAGTTGAAGTATCTCCCTTCTCTTATACTTAAAGTAAGAAATGACACGAGGAGAGATGAGAAAAATGATAGAAGTGATTGTAGCAGTAACTGAGGTTTTAGTAAATGGTAAACAAGTTGCAATGGAATTAAATAAATAATGAAGAAACATAAATAATTCTACATTTCTTCATTTTTTTGATTTCTTATCTCAAAAAAGCAGTGCCTTTTTAGGCACTGCTTTTAACTATTAATAACTTGGTATTTTCGTAATTTGCGCCACACCTGAATCAATGGCTGCTTTCGCTACTGCTTCTGCAACACTTGGAACAACTCTTTTATCTAATGGATTCGGGATTACATAATTCGCATTACGTTCTTCGTCCGTAATGATGTTAGCGATCCCATATGCTGCCGCTAATTTCATCTCTTCTGTAATATCAGTCGCGCGCACATCTAGCGCACCGCGGAATATTCCTGGGAACGCCAATACATTATTTACTTGGTTCGCATAATCCGAGCGCCCAGTTCCTACTACAGCTGCTCCAGCCTCTAATGCATCCTCAGGGAAGATTTCTGGAATTGGATTCGCCATTGCAAACACAATTGCTTTCTCATTCATCGTCTGTACAAGTTCTTTCGTTAATACGTTAGGGGCCGATACACCAATAAAGATATCAGCCTGATGAATTGCTTCTTTTAACGTTCCACGCACATGTTCTCGATTTGTCTTTTTTGAAACTTCAATTTGCGCTTCGTTCATCCATGCTTCACCTTCACAAACAATACCTTCTAAGCTAACTAACGTAATGTGCTTTGCACCAGCCTTTAATAATAATTTTCCAATTGCAATTCCTGCCGAACCCGCACCGTTAATAACAATTTTCACATGATCCATTTGTTTGCTAACAACTTTTAATGCATTAATAACAGCTGCTAAAACGACGATAGCCGTTCCATGTTGATCATCATGGAATACAGGAATATTTGTTTCTGCTTTTAATCGCTTTTCAATTTCAAAACAACGTGGTGCCGCAATGTCTTCTAAGTTAATTCCTGCAAACGTAGGCTCTAAATTTTTCACAAGGGTAACGATTTCATCCACATCAGTCGTACCTAAACATAACGGGAAAGCATCTACATTCGCAAATTTCTTAAATAAAATACTCTTCCCTTCCATAACAGGCATAGCTGCTTTCGGTCCAATGTTCCCTAAACCAAGTACCGCTGTTCCATCTGAGACAACTGCCACCATATTACCGCGTGCTGTATAGTCATACACTGTGTCTTCATCTGCTGCAATTGCTTTGCAAGACTCCGCTACACCTGGTGTATATGTCAGACTTAGATCATCCGCTGAATTTACTTCTACTTTACTTGTAATTTCAATTTTTCCTACTAATTCTTTATGCAATAACAATGATCTTTCATTAATTTGATTTTCTAACATACTTATAATCTCCCCTTAATTTGACAAGCTAGCTATATGAATATAGCTAGCTTGTTTGATCATGAAAACATTTTTAATAAAATTGTCGCTGTTACAACCATTGCTGCCCCGCCTAAACGTGTTGAAATTTGCGCAAACGGCATTAATTCCATACGATTTGAAGCTGATAAAATTGCAACATCTCCAGTTCCACCTAAACCGCTATGACATCCAGTTACAATTGCTGATTCAACCGGATACATTTTCATCACTTTCCCTACAAGAAAACCTGACGTTACCATTGTAAGAACAACTGATGCGCACACGACAACATATCCTACTGAAAGAACTGCTGCTACGTCTTTTAGCGGAATATATAGTAATCCTAGTCCAACCATTAACGGCCAAGTTAAATTCTTCGAAATGAATTTATATAGATGGAATGCTCCTTGCTCCATTTTTGCTGGCATTAATTTAAAGTATTTCACAAGTGCTGCCGAGAAGATCATAATGATTGCCCCAGGAATACCGATGAACTTAGAAGCAAATCCTCCGAAGATGAAGAATGTACACGCAATTAATAAACCTGCTCCCATTAATGAGAAGTCAATTGGCTTCTCTGTATTTTGTTCTTTTAATAACTCGGCTTGATTGTCTGTTTTTACTAATACACCGTTACCACTAAGCTCCGGTTTCTTCTCACCTAAACGCTTCATATACCCTGCACTCACGATAGCGAACATATTTCCAATAATAGCCGCTGGAATAAGCTGTGATACAAATGTTGCTGATGATTCATTTAAAATATCACTATAAGCTAGCGACAATGGTAAAATCCCTTCCCCGATACCACCACTCACAATTGGTACGATGATAAAGAAGAATGTGTGCTTCATTTCAAATCCAAATAGTGAACCGACGAATAATCCTACTGCTATAGAAGCTAACGTCCCTACTACTAAAGGAATAAACATGCGAACGAAACCTTGTACTAACACTTTACGGTTCATTCCTAAAATACTTCCGACTACTAAACAAGAAATATATAAATATAAAAAGTTCGATTTTTTCATTAACATAGTCGCAGCTTCCATTGAAGCTGGATTCATCCAGTTAAAAAATACAAGTAATGATGGAATAAATAACGAAAGTATTGCTGGACCACCGATATTTTTTAAAATTGGAATTCTCATCCCAATGTCTCCTAAGAAAATACCCATGATCATAATAACTGCAAATCCACCAATCATATCTGCTGGTAATTTATTATATACAGATGCCCCATAAATAATAGCAGCCAATACTACATATAACGGTAAAGGTATAACACCGATTTTTACATTCATAATTTTAGAAGCGAAAGATTCTCTTTGTACTTCATTTCCTTCAGAAAATGATACCGCTTCCACATTCTTTTGAATTCCCATATGGCACCCCCTTGTTTTCTTAATAACAATATTAAAACGCTTTCAATAGTAAAAATAGTTTTTGTAAGTTTTGTAATTGATTTTGTAATTAAAAAAAGTATAAGCGACTTATAATAAGTCGCTTATACATAAAACTCTATTTTCTTTTGATCAACACATCTTAATTTACTTACAGGTCTTCCCACATGTTGATACATCATTTCATTTTCTAACACTCCAATGTCAGTCAAAAACATTACATATTTTCGAATAGAAACTCTTGAAATCCCAACTAATTGTGCCATTTCATCTGTTGTAAACACTCGTCCATTCAGCGACTCGATTTTCTGCCAAATTAATTGCAACGTTTGCTTCGTTAATCCTTTCGGAAGCTCTTTCGTGACAGTAGGTTCTCTTTTTTCTTTTTGCAAAATTAACGAATCTAATTCCGATTGACTAATTTTTTGTTGTTCTTTCATGAAAGTAAGTTTTTCTCGATATATAGTTAACGCCTTTTTAAATCGTTCAAATGTAAATGGTTTAATTAAATAATCTACTACGCCATATTGTAATGCTTTTTTAATACTTCCCATATCATGTACAGCTGAAATCATCATAATATCGATTTCTTTTTCTTGGTTCCGAATATACATTAAAAGCTCAAATCCAGTCTCTTCAGGCATAAAAATATCAAGTAAGACTAAATCTACTCGTGATTCCTCTAATACTTCTATCGCCGATTTTACGGAGTTAACTGCTTGAACAAGTTCAAACCCTCCTACTTGCTCTAAATAATGCGTATTTAACATTGCTACCATCGGGTCATCTTCTACAATTAAAACTCTAATCATATTTGCCTCTCATCCCTACCTTTAGGTATTTCAATTGTTATCGTTGTTCCCTTTCCTACTAATGAATACACATGAATTTCCCCATTTATTCGCTGTATACTTTCTGTTACAAGATACAAACCATAACCACGGTTATCCCCCTTTGTGGAATAACCTTTTGTAAATAATGCCCCTATTTCTTCTTCTTGTATACCTTTTCCCGTATCTTGTACTGTAATAATTAGTGTATCCCCATATTGTATCTCAACTTCAACTTGCTTCTTTTCACAATTCGTCACTGCCTCTAATGCATTATCAATTAAATTTCCGACAATCGTAATCAGTTCATGAGTAATACTTTCATCCTCTATTTCTGGCATATAAGAATCTTCACTTATAATTAATTTTATATTTTTCTCTCTAGCATAGCTAAGTTTCCCGAGTAAAAAACCAGCAAATACTGGACTTTTTATTCTTTTCATAATCCCACCAATTTCATATTGATGCTCTGATACCATACCGCTTATATACTTTTGTAATTCTTGATACTGCTTCATGTGTGTAAGCCCTAATACGACATGCATTTTATTCATAAATTCATGCGATTGTGCCCGTAATGCTTCCGCATATAACCTAATACCAGTTAATTCTTCTGCTAATTTTCTAATCTCTGTCTTATCACGAAATGTTGCAATCGCGCCAACTATTTCTCCTTTTACATATAAAGGAACACGATTCGTCACAATCGTAATTCCATAAATATTTTGTTCTTCGTTTAATTGTACCTGTCCCGTTTTTAATACTTCTTTTATACGTGAATTAGGCATATATAACTCAACATCTTTACCGATAAAATCTTCTTCCAATCCACTTTTCTTAAACAATCGTTTTGCCTCATTATTTATTAAAGTTACATTGGCCCCTTTATCTACAGCAATAATACCTTCTTTGACAGATTGTAGCATCGTATTTCTTTCTTCAAGAATTTTCGCTATCCTGTGAGGTTCAAGACCGAATAAACTTTTCTTTATATGTCTAGCTAGCAATATTGCTCCTATAATTCCGACTAGTACTCCAACTCCCACTCCAATATAAATGATATGTCTACTTTCCTTGACTCTCTCTTTTACATTATCTGCTGAAATACCAACGGCCACCGCTCCAAGTTGTTCACCTGTTTCAGAAAATACAGGTACAAACACTCGCATTGAAATACCTAAAGTTCCTTCTGCCAGCGATACATGTTCCTTTCCTTTCAATGCAGGCCCTTCATCTCCTCCAATAAAATGATGACCTATTTTTTGAGGATTTGGATGTGACTTTCTTATTCCATTCATGTCCATAACTACAATAAATTGAACACCTGTGTTTTTTAATATTCTATTTGTATACGTTTGGATTGCAGAAGTATCTGCTTTCCCAATTAAACCATCGATTACAATCGACTCATTCGCCACAATGTGTGCAATTGTTTTTGCTTTCTCTGCTTGGCTATCCTCCGTTGTCTGTTCTACATTATGACTAATTAATATATCTGTCACAAGTAAAGAAAAGATTACAACTGTACAAACTAACAATGTAATCGTTTTCCATAAATTCCATAGTCTTTTTCTTTTTTTCATCCCGTTAATGACTCCCCTAATTGCTGAATAGAAAAATAAGTAAGGTGATATTATTTTCACCTTACTTATCTGCTGTTATTATACTTTAAATTTACTAGTCATTGCTTGTAGTTCTTCGGCCATCTCAGCTAAATTTTGCGAAGCTGAACTAATTTCTTCCATTGAATTCACTTGTTCTTCTGTTGAAGCAGCAACACTTTGCATACTAGCTGTATTTTCTTCTGCAGCCGCTGCAATTTCATCAATAGCATTTGTCACTTCATTTGCATCTCCAGAAATTCTCTTCGTTGTTTCTACCATTTGATTAACTTGAGAAACAATGTGTGTAGTAGAACTTAAAATTTCCGTAAAACTTACTTTCGTTTTTGTTACAACATCAAGGCCTTGTTGAACTTCCCCATTCACATTATCCATCGCCTTAACAGTATGTTCAATATCAGCCTTAATTTCTGCAATTAAACTTGCAATCTCTCCAGATGATTCTCCTGATTGCTCCGCTAATTTTCTAACTTCATCTGCTACAATAGCAAACCCTCTGCCCTGTTCACCTGCTCTTGCTGCTTCAATAGCCGCATTTAAAGCTAATAAGTTCGTTTGAGTAGCGATGTTTTGAATTGCTTCAGAAATAGCCCCTACCTGCTTTGATTTCTCATCAAGAAGTTTAATAATAGCATCTGACTCGGATACCGATCTAGAAATAGACTGCATTTGTTTTGCTGTTTGTTCAACCAATTCTTCCCCTTCTTCAGCTCTTTCTCTCGCATGTAATGAGGAGATAGAAATTGATTCTGCGCTTCCAGCTACATCTTGAATTGCTGTATTTACTTGTTGTAATGTAGCCGCACCTTCTTCAACACCTTGACTTTGTGATTCAGCCCCACCTGATACTTGTTCCATTGCAATTGTAATTTGATCTGTCGCATCATTTGCTTGTTGTACGCTCGCTGTTAACTCTTCAGCCGATGCAGCGACATGTTCTGCTGAAAAACTAATTTGAGTAATCACATCTTGTAAAGAGGCAGACATTTCATTAAAGGAATTCCCTAATTTCCCTATGTCATCCTTGGAATGGATTGTAATTTTCTCTGTTAAATCTCCCTTACTAATTTTATGTGCCGATTCAGCTATTTTTCTTAATGGTCTTGTAATAGACTTTGTAATGAAATAAATTAATACACTACCAAATACAATAGCGATAGCAATGACAATAAAAGTCTTATAAAAAACTGGATTTGCAGCTTGGGTAATTTCTTCATCAAACATGACTCCAACTACTTTCCAGCCCGTTTTCTCATTTGTTGCAAAGATTAAATTCTTTTTATCATCTTGTTCTGTATAAGAAACATTCCCTTGTTTTTCTTCATAAATTGGTTTAATCCAAGGATCAGTAACTTTTGCACCTGGTTTTCTAGATGGATGACTAACAATTTGCTTATTTTGATCTAAAATAACTGCATAACCTTTTTCCCCTATGTTAATCATTTTGGAGATTTTTAAAATGTTATCTAAATTTAAGTTAATTCCTATAACACCTTTACCATCTTTTACTTCTTTAGCAATTGTCACTACCATATTTTTGGTAGATGCTGATTGATATGGTGCAGTAACAATTACTTTCCCTTTATTTTCATGTGCTTCTTTATACCAATCTCTCTCTATTGGATTATACCCATCAGACATTTGGATAAATGGTTCTCTTATAAACTTTCCTGTCTGCGTTCCAATATAAATACCTTCTACTTCTGGATGAAGTTTTATATATTGCGCTAATTTCGTTCTTACTATTTCTTCTTGTCCGTTTGGATATGTATCCTCTGTTAAAATGTCTGCAAAGTATGCTGCATCAACAAATTTCTCTTCTATATTTTGAGAAATAACAGTATTTAAAATTGAAATGTTTTCCTTTGCTTTACCTGTGATTTGTTGTTCAAAATTTGTTTTGGCAGTTTGATATGAAACACCACCGATAATAACTCCTGGTATAGTTAAAATTAGAAAAAATGAAATGATTAATTTTTTCTTGATACTCATACATTTAACCCAGTTAAATATTTTTTGCATAATAAGCCTCCTTTATGTAATGTGAATACTTGTGTAATTTTATACAAGTAACATATATAAAACAATATATAATGATAACATGTAATTTTTTGTCAATTATGCATTTTTACATATTCACTACTTCTAAAGATGTAATCATAAAAAATAAGAGAACTTCAGCTTATATAATAAGCTGAAGTTCTCTTATTTCGTAATAAAAAACACCTCTTACAATTCCTTACATCTCTTTACTTACTAATTCATTTCGAGCCTTTCACGTAACTAATCGCCTGACTTCCCATTTGCATCCATGCCTTTTCAAAGTTTTCTCTCGGTACTTTCACATCTAAACTTTCACGGAGAGGATCTCGAATATATACAAATTCCTTATCGTATCCAATCAGTACAACACAATGTTCATTATACGTAATAGAAACATCTCCACTATTTGTTTCCCATGTAGTAAATTCAGCTTCATCTAGTGGCGCAAATGTTGCATTTGTAATCATGACTACCGGTTGTCCTAATTTTACACTCTTATAAAGTTCTTCTATACTCTTCCCTGTTAAGTCTACAGCTTTGTTAGGTAAATACTTTTTCGCTAATTGAAAAAGTGGTCCATGATATACACCATATCCTGATTCAGAAAAGGTATAAATATTTCCTACAAATCCTTCATTCGGATTCCCACGTACACCATCGTTCATAAAATCAACTTTCTTTATTTCATTTGCTAATTTCATCTTATCCACTGTCATGCCTGCGTATTGTAACATCATCGCTAAGCTCGTTACTTCGCATCCTCTATCCAGCTCTGGTAATTGCTGAATTAAGGGTACATTTGATAAGATAACCTTTTCATCATTATTACTAATTCCGCTTTGTATATTGAAGAATGTTAACTTCTCCACATACTTTGTAATTCCATTTGTATATACATTCCATACTGCTATAGCTAGTAAAGCCATACATATATGCCACTTCCATCTCCGTATCACCCTCACGCCCTTTTTAGTTCGTTAAATACGAATAAAACGCGTCAGCATCCGTGCGAATCACCGGTACAAAATTTAGTTCTTTTCCTTTTTCAGGCTGATCTTTTTTTATTTTTTCGGCTAATTCTTGAACGTTCATATTCGTTTTATCCATATTAAGCTCATCTGCCATTTGTAATACTTTTTGTTCATTAATTTCTTTTAATACTTGATATATATCTTTACCATACAAATCAATATGATATTTTTTGGCTTCTTCCTGTACTTTTTGCTCATACACTTCTTGTGCTAACGTTTCTATCTCTTTTCCTTTTTGGGAAATCCCTAACTTCTCTGCTTCCTCTCTTACTTTCGCTCCATAGATTTCTTCCTCAATGTCCTCTATTTCTTTTCCATTTGTCGAAATGCCTAATTTATCCCCTTCATCGTTAATTTTAATCGTATTAATTTGATTAATTAAATTTACAATCGTTGTATTCTCTATAGATATGCCTAGCTTTAACGCTTCTTGCTTTATTTTCGTTTCATAGATTTCTTCTGAAAGAGTTCCAACGTCTTTTCCTTCAATCGAAATTCCTAACTGTTCTGCTTCCCTTCCTACTTCCGTCTCATGGATTTCTTTTTCTAGCGTAATTTGTTCTTTCCCTGCCGTTTCAATCCCTAAATTCTCCGCCTTTTCTTCTGTATGCACAGCATGTATCTTTCCATTGTTTAATTGTTCTTTGCTGCGCTGCTTATAATCTGTCTTTCCTTTTGATGTTTCAGAAGGAGAGGCACCCCCTAATATACTTAAACTCATTACTCCAATAGTGAATACCATCATCATTTTCTTTTTCAAAATTAATTCCTCCCTCTTACACTTTCTTTCCCATCATTCCCTATACATAATCGAAATAACATTATGATCGATATAATCTGTTCAAATACCTTTTTATAATCACTTCTTTATAGGGCGAACTTTCTGTATATAATACATGTTACAAATAGTTTCTTAACTTTCCCTTAAAAAAAGACGACCTTGTAAAAACAAGATCGTCTTCTCACTTATATTCTTTGATTTTTAGGGAAAATCACCTCAAAACAAGTACCCTCTCCCCATTTGCTCTCTACTAATATTTTTCCGTAATGTTTTTCTACAATCCAATTTGCGATGGAAAGACCTAATCCAGCTCCTTCTGACGTACTTCTTGCTTTATCTCCTTGATAAAAACGATCAAATAATTTCGGAATATCTTCTTCTTTCACTCCTATCCCGTCATCTTTCACCTGTATACGAATTGAACTACTCGTTTGCGTGCAATCGATTTGAATCTGTCCGCCTCCGTTCGTATACTTCATCGCATTATCTAACAGTATGACTATCATTTGATGAATCCGCTCTCTATCCCCCATAAAAGATACGCCACGTTCTACTTTTAGTATCATTTCTTTTTCTTGATAAGAAGCAATCTCTTTATATGGAGCTACTATTTCTTCTAACAATTTATCAAGTTCAAATGTTTTCTTATCCATCTCAATTTGATTAGAATCAGAACGTGCTAGCAATAATAAATTACTAACAAGTTTTGATAACCGCCTACATTCTTTTGAAATTGTAGAAATATCCATCGCTTTTTCTTCTATCGTAGCGGATGGTGACTGGAATAAAACATCCGTTTTTGATTGAATAACTGCAAGCGGTGTCCTTAGTTCATGTGATGCATCAGAAACGAATTGCTGCTGTTTTTCCCATGAATTTTGAATGGGTACGAGTGCCCTACCAGCTAGGAAAAAGCCGATACCGATTGCACATACACTTCCTATGCTACAGCCTATAACGAGAATTAAAAATAAGGTATTTAACATGCCTTCTTCCGCTGTTATATCTCGTACGATTTGAACTATCTCTCCATTTTTTTGAAAGGAGAATGTTCTAAAATATCGTCCTTGTACTTCAATATCTTGCAAAGTCTCTAACTTTTTGGGCGAAAACCTTTCCAAATTCTCTTCAAAAATAGCACGGAATTTACGGTTATCACCCACTATTTCCACTGTTTCCCCCTTCCAGGTTATTTCAGTTACCCGGGGATCTCCAATTTGAATATTCTCCATACGTTTTCTTGGTGGTACTTTAACATCTAATTTTCCTCTATACTGAGCTATCATTTTTATAGATTGATCTACTTCATTATAAATACGCTTATACGTGTACGAATAAATAATACTGCCTAATACGCCTATCAAAATGATAAATACTAACGAATTTATTATAGTCAATCGAATGCGCGTCTTCTGAAACATACTTCCCTTTTTCATTGTTCTTTTAATATGTATCCAATACCTCGAACGGTTTGAATATCTTTCTGATAACCGAATGGCTCTAATTTTTTACGTAAATGATGTACATATACTTCTACAATTGCTGCTGTCGTATCTGAATCAAATCCCCAGACGCGATCAAAAATTTGTTCACGCATTAAAATCTTTCCGCTATTTTGAATGAGATACTCTAGTAGCTCATATTGTTTTAACGTTAGCTTCATACTTTGTCCATCTACTTGAACATCTTTATCTTTTCCGAACAGTTCAATCCCTTTATAGCGAATGGTCTGCTTTGTTGTTAAACTACCACTTCGTCGTAACAATGCACGAATTCTTGCTTTTAATTCTGGAGCCTGAAACGGCTTAACAATATAGTCATCTCCACCAAAGTCCAACCCTTTCACTCGGTCTTCTAACGAATCTCTCGCTGTTAAAAACAGGACTGGCGTTTCAATCTTTTCATTACGTATTTTTTGAATCACTTCAAATCCATCCATCTCTGGCATCATCACATCAAGCAAAATCGCATCATAAATGTTTTGCAGTGCTAAAAATAACCCATCTTCTCCATTTAAAGCTGTATCCACTTCAAATTCATCACGCAAAATTTGTACGATAGACTCTAATAACGAAGCATTATCTTCTACTACAAGTAAGCGCATATTCTCACCTTCCACCATATCGTTCGATTCTATTTATAATTACATTTTAACGTTTTTTTGATATAAAATTTGAAAGACTTATTATAAAAACTCTTCCTTAAATTTTGCTTAATAAAAAGTTGAAAGAAATAAGATTCTCCTTATCTCTTTCAACTTTTTATTACGTACACCTTTTTACTTGGCAATTCTAAACAATTTAGCTGGCCACCATATACGGCACCGCCATCAATCCCTATAATACGATTATTACCAAAATACACGCCGCAATCCTCACTACCATGAAGCGTTTTTGTTTCCGTATGACCAAATACAACAACCTTTTCGCCGCTATATCCATTATGAAACTCATTACGGATCCACATTAACGTATATGGTTCACATTCAGAAACTTGTTTCAATGGCTCAACACCAGCATGTACAAATATATACTCTTCTGTTTCAATGTAATGATCTAATTTTTGAATAAACTTTACATGTTCTTCTAAAACATGCGATTGTAAAATCGGTTTTTGGAAGTCTTTCTCATTAACCGCAATATCTTCTTCTACAAATCCATAGCTGTATAAAGTCTTATCTCCACCATTCCTTTTTACCCAATGGTTCCATGAACGTTCCTCATCAGTCGTTAATGCCTTAATCATCATATCTTCATGATTGCCCTTTAAAACGAAGGCCCCCTCTTCTTTCAATTCTTTTACCCTTTCAATTACAGCACGCGCATTTGGACCACGATCTACATAATCTCCTAGTAAAATTAGTTGATCCTGTTTTGCATCGTATTGAGCTTCTTCCAATAACTGTTCGAACTTTTCTATTTCTCCATGAATATCACTAATAACAAGAATTCTTTTCATATTATCCCCTTCTTTCTAAACCACTCTCTTTCTAATTATAGTTCAAAACGGCAGAAATTTCTGAACTCATATTCAAAATCACTTTTATTACAAACAAAGCGATTATCCTTACAACAATGTAAGTCTCTTGTCATTCAATTCGATAGTTGCAATTGCTATATTTTCTTATACTAAAAGTAAGAAATGAAACAAAAAACAAGGAGAGATGAGAAATGAAAAAAGTGATGGAAGTTATGGTAGCAGTAGCAGAGGTTTTCGTAAATGGCAAACAAGTTGCAATGGATTTAAACAAATAATGAAAAGGGAAAGATTCATTCTAGACCCTTTACTCATATAAAAGAGATAAGACTTCTTCATTTTTTTGATTCCTTATCTCCTTGTAAAGAAAACCGCATCCTGAAAAAGGATGCGGTTTTCTTTTATTTTTGACTCGTACGAGCTGAAATACTAATTGCTCTATCAGTTGCTTTTGCAGCTTCATCTAACGCTTCTTTACTATTCTTTCCGTCATACATTGCTTCTAATGCTTTTACCACTGCATCTCGTGATTCTGGGAATACACTAATTAATGCTCCTTGAGTTGCTGGAGATTGCTTCGTCGCTTGTAATTGTTCCACTGTTACTTTTAGCTGTGGATATTTTTCATATTGCTCTTTTACTAATGGTTCATTGTATGCATCTGGATTAATAGAGAAATAGCCTGTTGCAGTATGCCATTTTGCTTGTACGTCTGGCTTCGTTAAATATTTCATAAAGTCCCAAGCACCTTGTTGCGTTTCTTCTGAAACCATATTCGTCATCCATAATGATGCTCCGCCAATAACAACACCATTTTGTTTCGAATCCTCTGGATATGGAATATATGACACGCCTACATTAAACTTAGATGCATCAATTAAGTCGCGAACACCAGCTGAAGAATCTAAATACATAGCAACTTGTCCAGATTGGAACGCGGCACGAATATCATCCCAACTTGCTCCATACTTTCCAAGTGCGCCAGCTTTATTTAAATCATCTAACATTCCAAATACTTTTTGTCCTTCTTTACCGTTAAATACCGCCTTCTTTGCAGCATCTTTACGACCGTTTTCGTTATCTACATATAAAGCACCTTGTGTCGCTAACAATTCTTCAAAGAACCAACCGTAGTTAAGCATGGAGAATCCATATTGTTTTACATTTCCGCCTTCTTTAATCGTTAACTTTTTCGCTGCTTCTTGTAATTCCGCATACGTTTTCGGAGCCTTCTCTGGATCTAAGCCCGCCTTTGCGAAAGCATCTTTATTATAAATTAATACTGGTGTAGATGAATTAAATGGCATAGAATACATTTTTCCATCAACTGAATAATAATTTGTAATTGCTTTTTCCAATTTTGAAGTATCATACTTGTCCTTTTTTATCCAACTATCAATTGGCGTAATCTTTTTGCTATCAATCATATATTTTGTTGTAATTTCACTCGACTGAACAAGAGCTGGCGCTTCTTTCGTAGCAGACATCGTTCTAAATTTCGTTAAAGACTCTTCATATGTCCCTTGGAACTCTGCCTTTATCTCGTATTTATTTTGTGACTTATTATAGTCTGCAACAAGCCCATCTAGTACGCCTTGTGTTTTTCCACCCATCGCATGCCAAAAACGAATTACAGTTTTATCACCATTTTTTTCAACTGGTGCTACTTTTGCCTGCGCTTCAGGTTTTCCCTCTGTTTTACTATTTGAACAAGCTGCACTAGATAATGCCATTGTTGCTACTATTAATAGAGCAGCACCTTTTTTAACTAAACTCATTTTAATCTCACCTTCTCTTAGTTATTTAATTGCACCTTTTGTTAATCCTTGTTGTAATTGCTTTTGCCCTACAAATAGTAAAATCAGTGTTGGAATGACAATAACCGTAACACCGGCCATTACGCTTCCCCAATCAGTTGCAACTTCTTGAGACTGAAGCTGCTTTACACCAATTTGAACTGTTCTTACTTTTTCATCAGTGGTCACTAAGAGTGGCCATAAGTACATATTCCATGTTGTTAAAAAACTATATACTCCAAGCGTAATAAAACTCGTTTTACAATACGGAATTACGACGCTAAATAAAAATCTTACATTTCCAATCCCTTCAATAAAGGCTGCTTCTTTCAGTTCATTCGGAAGCGTCATAAAATGTTGACGTAACAAGAAAATACCGAAAGCTGTTGCAAAAAACGGCACTGTCATCCCAGCAAAGCTATTGATCCAACCGAAGTTTTGAATCGTTAAAAAGTTCGGTACCATCGTTGCTTCCCACGGAATAAGCATCGTTGAAATAAACAGGAAGAAAATAAGGTTTCTTCCTTTAAACTGTAGAAAGACAAAAGCATAAGCCGCTAAGCTTGATACGATAAGTTGTCCAATCATAACGACTGTCGATACAACTAAACTGTTGTACAAGTATGTCAAAAGCGGTACTTTTTGAAAAATATTAATAAAATTATCGAAAGTAAATTGGTTCGGAAATAGCCTTCTCATTTGAATATCGTCTGGTGTCATAAAGCTTATTAAAAATGCATAGAGTACAGGAAAAAACACCATTACTGCACTAATAATGAGCAGCATGTATAATAGGAAATTTTGTTTCCACTGTTTAACGATCATTTATAATGCACCTTTCTCTCAGCAAACTTGAATTGAAGTAATGTAGCAATGAAAATGAAAACAAATAATATCATCGCTTGTGCACTTGCTGTTCCAAATTGATGATTCACAAACGCCTCTTTATAAATCGAATATACAATTAAATTCGTTGCATCATTTGGTCCACCGTGCGTTAAAATGTCAATTTGTCCAAAGCTTTGGAACGCACTAATTAACGTTACTGTCACGATAAAGAATAAAGTTGGTGATAGCATCGGTAATGTAACACGGCGAAGCTTATATAAATAGCTAGCGCCATCTATAGATGCACTCTCATATAAAGACGTATCAATATTTTGTAAACCACCTAATATAACTAAAAATGCAAATCCTGTATTCACCCAAACCGTTGTAACCGATACAGAGAACAATGCCCAATCTGGACTCGTTAACCATGCGATTGCAGGTAGATTCATAGAAGCTAATATATTATTAAATAACCCGACACTTGGATGAAATAAAAATAGCCAAATCACCGCACTAGCAGCTACTGATATTCCCATAGTGGAAGAAAATAACACACGGAATAACCCAATACCTCTTACTTTTCCATTTGCAATCAATGCAAGAAATAAAGCGAATATAATACTCGTAGGCACTGTATATACAACAAATAATAAAGTTGACTTTATGCTTTTGTAGAAAGCAGGATCAGAAAATAAGTATTGATAATTTTCTAAGCCAACAAAAAGATTAGCTTCTCCGTGTATATCTGTTAAATAAAAGCTATAGTAAATCGTCCTAAATAATGGATAAAAAAGAAAAATCGAAAATAGCAAAATAGATGGCGCCAAAAATAATAATCCTATTCTTAAATCTTTCGTTTTACTCCATAAATTCTTCTTTTTTGACACTTTTGTTTGTGCTGGTAACTTGCCTACCTCAATCATTATTTCGCCACCACTTTCAACTCTTCTTCAGCTACCACTTTTAATCGTTCATTCGTATTTTGGTGAAAGAAGCATAACTTATCTTGCGAGAATAATAATTTTACTTTGTCACCTTTTTTCAGGAGTAGCTGTCCAATGACTTTTGCACTCCAAGTTATTCCATTTACCGCGAAATTTAATATAGATTCGTTCCCTAATACTTCTACAGATTGTAACGTGACTTCTTGCCCTTCCTCAGACAGTTCAATATGTTCAGGACGCATGCCTATTCGAATTGTTCCTTCTGGTAATTGCTTTAACAGTCCATTAGATAATGGAATTTGCAATTGCCCTATATGTAATACGCCTTTTTCTTTGTCCATTTCTCCATCATTTATATTCATCGAAGGAGACCCTATAAAGCTTGCAACAAATTCATTCGCTGGTTCGTTATATATATCAAGCGGTGTTCCAACTTGCTGTATGCTTCCTTTATTTAAAACCATGATACGATCTCCCATAGTCATCGCTTCTATTTGATCGTGAGTAACGTAAATCATTGTAATTCCTAACCGTTGCTGAATTTCTCTAATTTCAATCCTCATTTGCGCACGTAATTTCGCATCTAAATTCGAAAGTGGTTCATCCATTAAACAAATTGGTGCTTGACTCACGATCGCCCTAGCAAGCGCAACACGCTGTCTTTGTCCCCCTGATAATTGTCCTGGCTTCATTTTTACATACTCTTTCAGTCCTACCATTTCAATTGCTTCCATTAATCGCTTTTGTCGCTCTTCTTTTTGTACTTTTCTTACCTTAAGTCCGAATAAAATGTTTTCTTCTACAGATAAGTGTGGATATAGCGCATAATTTTGAAATACCATTGATAGATTACGGTCTTTCGGCTCTAAATCATTTGCAACATGTTCATTAATAATTAAATCCCCCGAAGAAATCTCTTCTAAGCCAGCAATCATTCGTAATAGTGTACTTTTCCCACATCCTGAAGGTCCAACTAAAACAAAAAACTCGCCCTTTTTAATGTGAACCGATACACCTTTAACCGCTGTCTCTTCCGCATTTTTATACACCTTTGAAACATTTTTCAATTCAATCACAAGATTGCACTCCTTTTTTCTTCGTGTATCCATACTTCATAATGACTCGTTGAAATTGCACTTGCTCCTGCACGAATAGCAATTTCCGCATCTTCTCGTGTTTGAATCAGTCCGCCTGCAATAATAGGAAATTCTATTTCCTCTGCTAACTGCTTAATAATGGAAGGCATAATACCAGGCATAATCTCTACCGCATTCGGTTTAGTCGTTTTACAATTCTCAATTGATTTTGTAAGAGATAAAGTATCAACAATAAAAATGCGTTGAATCGTTTTTAATCCAATTTTATTAGCATTTCGAATTGTCGAACCTTTTGTTGAAATAATACCCTGCGCCCCGATAACATCTTGAATATACAAAAGAGCTTCCTCTGTATTTGTATTTAAACCTTGTATAAAATCACAATGAAGAAATACATCATGTCCATGCTTCTGTAATTCATATACACGCTCTGGTAACTCCAGCATTGAACCCGTCATAAGAAAAACTGTTTTCGGTAATTTTTTGTATGTGTTGTATCCCTTCCAATCCTTTATCATCGCAATATAAGGTTCTTTAAACATTTATTCCACCTAGCTTTTCTGTTTTTATCCAAACTAAAAACACCTACTTACATAGAACACCTTTCTCCTTATTTGAACTCTAGGGAATAGAGCACACCTAAGAAAGTGGCACGTTATATGTAAGCGGGTGTTCTCAAATGTTCTCTACCCTAGTTATTTTGTTACCTTTACTATAGTACGCATTTATTAAGTCAGTTTTGATAGATTGTTAATTAGCTGTTAATCGAATGTTAATATTCACTATATTTTTTTAACGATAATCTAAATATATGGATGAACCCCAACAGCAAACAACTATTTTTAAAATTTAAGTGATATGCAAATCCATTCCATAGTTAATCAGTTTTAGTTTTCTTGCAACTGCTTGTGAAGCATAATTATCCCAAGAAGTGCTATAAAGTGGAATGCGCTTTTCCTCTTGTATTGATATCGCCCATGCTGTAACAACATCAGTACCATATCCATTCCCTTGAAACTCCGCTAAAGTTTCCACACTCGCCTCAGCAGCTACAGGTGTACTCCTAGCACTGCAACATATAGAAACTACCTTTTCATTTTTTACAATTGCAAAGTAAGGTTGCCTCCACTCCATCTGTTCTATTAGATTAGGAAAATTTTCTCGCAAAAGCTCTTTATTCTTCTCTGTTATCTGTATTGTTCTAGTTGGCTTATGTAAATTATTAGAGAACATGAAAGCAGGGCCCATCCAAATATTTTTTACTGTTCTTTCTTCATTTAATACATGAATAATCTTTGCTATCTCTATATGATTTGAAGGTTCTCGAATTAATTTCTCAATCTTACCTACCGTTTCATTATCCAGATCACAATGATATCTCGTTATACTCCCTTCACGAGTTCTGCCAAGAAAAAAGCGTGGTGCTTTCGGATTTCCTTGTTCATTTACATATTTCATTTTTCCTATTTGATTATGAAGAAATAAAACCTCTACCTGAATTGCTATTAAATCAAGTTCTGAGAGCCTCATTTATATCCTCCTTAGTTACTCATATACCATCCATAATCTATTTTTCATGCCCAAAACAAAAATCCCATTCAAATACACATTCCTGAATCCATCATACTCAATGACTTCTTCATTCTGTCTATCTAAATGGGATTATTTCATACTTGTTATTCTACCTGTTGCAGTTGTGGCTGTACTACTTCATTCGCTCCAGCTACCCTCAACATATTTGCAATATCTTTAAAACCTCTTTTTTCAGCATATTGCAGTGGCGTAATATTTTCCTTATTGGCCATATTTACATCTGCCCCGTGGTCAATAAGCATTTGAATTACTTTCTTATGGTTTTCACTACCATTTCCTAATACGATTGCTTCTACTAAAGCTGTTCCACCACGAGCATTTTTATAATTCACATCAATATCTGTATGCTCTAATAATTCTTTTACGACCTCTACATGGCCACGCTCAGATGCAGAAATAAGTGCTGTTCCACCTGATTTAGTCGTTTCTTTCGTATTAACTCCTGCATTAATTAATACTTTTACAATATCCGTATATCCTTCTCTACTTGCATAAAGAAGTGGATTGCTATGTTTCTCATCTTTAATTTCAATATTAGCACCTGCACCAATTAATGCTTTCACTGTCTCTACATGATTTTGGTACGTTGCTGCAAGGACGGGTGTTTCTCCGTTGTCACCTTCTACATTTATATTCGCTCCATCTTGGATCAACTTCATAGCTGTTTCTGTGTCTCCAAGAGTTGCAGAAAGTAGCAACTGTTTGTCCATTAAATTTATACTTTTTTCTTCTTTGGATTCTTCCTGTTCTTTATGCTTTTCTTTTTTCTTTTCGTTTTTCACATGAACCGGTTTCGATTCTGGCTCTTCTTGCTTATCGCAAGCCACTACCGTCATTAAAAGTCCTAATAAAATACATAATAAAATTTTTTGTTTTCTCACAACTACAGCTCCTATGAAAGATAATGTTTTCTTAACCATTCCTCCATCACATACAATAACTCTTCTTGAGTACATTTATCCATAAGCTCTTTATATTCCTTCTTTAATTGGATTATCTTAAACTTATACTATGTTTCTCAACCTATTGGCATGATACGCCTGATGGCCTCATCATTAACATTATGAAGCAATTAGTTTAGCACGTTTTTACCGCATTTGTATACATTTCTAAAAAGTACATAAAGTGAAACTTTAATCAGTGGGAGGGTTCACCCCACTGATTATTAGTTGAACCAATCGGGTATTTACGGGCTGTTGATCTCCCACCTAACTTCTTTGCTCCTGCCTAATTTTGAGGTGGGAGTTTTACTACCCGTTAATACGGGGTAAATGATTGCTTTAGGTCACTATATTCCATTGTAACCGTTCTTCTAAAAATTTTACACCTTTTCTATATTTGCACCTGAATAATACTAGAAAAAGACAACTGTGCAGTTGTCTTTTTCTAGTATTAATGATGTCCACCGTGATTTCCCTTTTTCGGGTTCCCCATCATTTCTTTATTCATTTCCCATTTATGCTCTGCTAGCTCTTTATACGAAAGAACTTTCCCCTTATAGTTAGATACAAAGCTCTCTGCATCTTTTTTGTTTTTAAATGAAATGACATTATAAGCCATTGGTGTTGTAATTGTTTTATCATATACGTAAGTAGCATCTTCTAACGAGACCCAATCTTTCGAATCATAATCTCGAACAAATTTTTCTTTCGTCTTTTCACCTGGATTAATCTCCATCCATTTATACATACAACCGATATCATCAAACTTTAATGCTTTTCCATTTTCTAAAATGATTTCTGTTGCAAATTGATTATCCATTACCCCAATTTGGCAAATATCACACTTATCATGTTTCTCATCAATTGCCATAGCCTCTGCTTGTTTCTTACCACATCCTACAATTGTAAAGACAAAGAATAAGCATATAGCAAACATCACATACTTTGTTCTCATTGTATTATTTCCTCCCTAACCCTATCTTCTACAAGGAGCATACCAAAAACTTGTGTGCGATTTGTGAAAAAACAATGTGTCTTTTGTAATATATAGAACAAAAAAGATGTGTAGTCATATCTACACATCTCTCATCATTCACAACCTGTAATTAATAAATCATCTTCTAGTCTAACTAATAATGTATCTGTATGAATTTGCTGCCCAACAACTACATTTACTAATCTTATATTTCCACTGATGCCGACTGCAACCTTTTCAAGCTCACCGTTACTTTTTCGGATCATCATTAATTTTTCCCACTCATATACGTAAGAAGATTCATTAACAAAAATCTCTTCTACTTTTCCTTCATAAGAACTACAAATCTCTTCCATTCTTGTTTTCATATAAAATCTACTCCCTATTTCACACTTCAATATTTTCATCTTATTCTACCATTCTTATGGAGAGCAGCTTACTTTTTAAAAATTCAAATTAACTACCGTGAACAAAATGACCAAAATAAAAATTATGCTTCTAATGATGTTATTTTTCAAATTATTTACCTTTCAAATAGATGCTTTTATGATAAACAAAAAAACTTTTTTCTGAATTTTTATTTTATTTTGAAAGCGCAATCATTTTTGAGGGGGAGATTACATGTTAGCACTACTTGGATTTGCGATGGTATTTGTCTTTATGTTTTTAATTATGACGAAACGTATGTCAGCACTAGTAGCATTAATATTAATTCCAATTACTTTCGCATTAATTGGTGGTTTTTATGCAAATATGGGACCTATGATGTTAGAAGGAATTCAAAAACTAGCACCTACTGGTATTATGCTTATGTTTGCTATTTTATATTTTGGAATTATGATTGATAGCGGTTTATTCGATCCTGTCATTAGTAGGATTTTGAAATTTGTAAAAGGAGATCCTTTAAAAATCGTTGTTGGTACAGCGATTCTTACTATTATTGTTTCGTTAGATGGGGACGGAACAACGACGTATATGATTACTGTTTCCGCAATGTATCCACTATATAAACGCCTTGGAATGAATCCACTTATATTAGCTGGGGTTGTTATGTTAGGGGCTGGTGTAACAAATCTTACGCCTTGGGGTGGACCGACAGCTCGGGTTATGAGTGCACTTGGACTAGACGCATCAGAGCTCTTCACACCACTTATACCAGGAATGATCGCTGGTGCACTTTGGGTAGTTTTCGTTGCTTACTATCTTGGAAAAAAAGAAAGAAAACGTTTAGGTATTATGGATGTACAATATTTAAAACAAATGCAAACGATGGATGAGCAAGCTGCCGCGGTAGAAACTGCTGTTCATAAACGTCCTAAACTTCTATGGATTAACTTTTTATTAACTGTTACCTTACTTGTCTGTCTCATACTAGAAGTTATGCCGTTACCTGTTTTATTTACAATCGCTTTCGCTATTGCTGTTATGCTTAACTATCCGAACTTAGAGCAACAGAAAGAGCGTATTGCTTCTCACGCAGGAAACGTATTAGCAGTTGTTTCTCTCGTATTTGCCGCTGGGGTTTTCACTGGAATTTTATCAGGAACAAAAATGGTAGATGCAATGGCTAAAAGTGTAGTAACTCTTATACCAGATGCACTTGGACCACAATTACCAATTATTACAGCGCTTCTTAGTATGCCATTCACATTCTTCATGTCCAATGATGCATTTTACTTCGGTGTACTACCTATTTTGACGAAAGCTGCTGCTACTTATGGAATTAGTGCGGCTGAAATGGGACGTGCTTCCTTACTCGGTCAACCTGTTCACTTATTAAGTCCTCTTGTCGCATCCACTTATTTATTAGTCGGCATGGCCAAAGTTGATTTTGGTGAACATCAACGCTTCACTTTATTGTGGGCAGTTGGAACGACAATGGTAATGTTGATTACTGGAATTGTAATTGGGATTATTCCAATATAAGATAAAAAACAGTAGAGAATATAATATTCTCTACTGTTTTTTTATGAAGAAACGAGAAAATACCTTCTTTCTGGTCTCCCCACACTCCCATATATAAGCTCCGCATGAACTTTCTTTCCTGATATTAAATACTCTAAATAACGCCTCGCTGTTGACCTGCTTACTCCTACCATTGTACTTAACACTTCTGCCGTAATACCTTCTTCATTCACTGTTAACATATGCTTTTTTATTTTTGCTAAAGTTAAAGGATCTATCCCTTTCGGCGCATATTCTATTTCATTTCCCTTTACACCTCTTTGGGACCATAGATGTTCTATTTGTTCTATAGATAATTGATTATTTTTCTTTAACTGCACAATCTTTTTTTGGTAACTTTCCAAACTTGCCTTAAATCGATCAAACATAAGTGGTTTTACGATATAATCTGTTACTCCGCCTCGTAAAGCATGTCTGACTACATCTGTTTCCGATGCAGCTGTAATCATAATAATATCTGTATCATGTAAATTATTCCTAATATATGTGACAAGTTCCGTTCCTTGCATATCAGGTAAGTACACGTCTAATAAAACGAGCTGTGGCTTCACAAAATCTAGCCATTCTTTCGCTTGTTCTCCATTCGTTGCTGTTCCAATTACTTTAAATCCCTCAATCTTTTCGGTAAAACGACGATGAATGTCCGCAATTCGAATATCATCTTCTACAATCAATACTTCAATCTCCTCACCCATTACAATTCGCCTCTCTTTTTTGGTAATGCAATAATAAATAATGCACCACCTAAATCCCCTTTTTCGATTGCGATACTTCCATTTAAATCTTCTACTAACTCTTTCACTTTTGCTAATCCATATCCTCTCTTCCCGCCTTCTTTCGTCGAGAAGCCTTTGTAGAATATGCTAGTAATGACTTCATCATGAATCCCTTGGCCCGAATCTTCCACTTCAATTACGATTTCTTCTCCGATATCAGTTACAAACATCCTTACCTTCTTATCATTCTCTTCATTTCTTTCAATCGCTTCAAATGCATTCGTAATTAAATTTCCTAAAATGGAAACGACATAATTACTCTCAATGTGCGGGCTTAATTTGTCTAAGCTACTTTCTCGATCTAGCACAAAATCAATCTTCAGCTCTCTTGCTCTATTATAGAATCCAATTAAAATTCCACCTAACCATGGATTTTGAATTCGCTTCATAATAAATTGAACAAAATCTTGATATACCGCTGTTTCCTTATGAATAAGCTCTAAAGCATCCTCATATGATTCTAGCTGAATAAGACCTGAAAGCGTATACAATAAATTGTTATATTCATGCGTTTGCGCTCGTAATGCCTCTGTATATTGCTTCGTCTGAGATAATTCTGCTGTTAACTGATCCATTTCAGATTTCAAACGTAAGCTCGATACAACGCCCGTTACTTTATTCTTTACTTTAATAGGTAGACGATTCGCAATCACAGCCTGCCCTTTTATATTCAATTGACGATCAAACTGTTCTTCACCAGTTTGAAGTACATCTAGTATCGTTGAATTAGGAATTACATTTAAAATAAATTCTCCAATAATATTGCGTTGTTCATCTAGCGAAAGAATATCATAAGCTGCTTGATTGACTAAACTAATCCTGCCCTTTTGATCAATGACAATAATCCCTTCACGTACAGATTGAATCACTGTACTATGCTCTTCATATAAAGATGAAATTTCTTCTGGCTCCATCCCAAACATCATTCTTTTTATACTGCCAGCTAAATATATAGAGCCGATTACTCCAATTAATAGACCTATTATTGTAATCCAAAACACACGCTTTCCATACACTTCTACCGCTCCATGAATATCATCCATTGAAAATCCAACAGATACCACACCAATGATTTCATTTTCCTGATTACGGATTGGAACTTTTCCGCGTAATGAAGGGCCTAATGATCCAGTTGCTTTCGAAACATATGATTTTCCTTCTAATAGAACTCCTTTGTTATCTCCACCAATCATCGCTTCTCCTATTTTATCTCGCTCAGGATGTGCATATCGAATCCCCTCTTTATTTCCAACTACAATGAAGTCAGCCTCTGTATCCATTCGAATTCTTTCTGCAATCGGCTGAATGATAGAAGCTGGGTTTTCTTTTTGAAAAGCTTCCTTTATTTCAGGTATAGCAGCAACTGTTTTCGCAACATGCAAAGCTCTTTTGCCAATTTGCTCTTCTACCGTTTCAGATAATATGTAATAAAATAAATAACTCGTTAGCATAAGTACAACAAGAATAAGTGTACTAATAGTTAATGTAATTCTCGGTTGGAGTTTTAATTTTTTAAATTTCAAAACCATTCCCCTAACATGATTAAAGATAGAATTTAAAGAATATACAGTCTCTTTAATTATACTTAATCATAACACGGTTACTCTATATTTCTTTCTTTTTCTCTTCATAAAAAAAGAAACGAAGTAAAATTATTACCTCGTTTCTTAACAATCATTATTACACTTTAAACTTACCAATCATCTCTTGTAATTCTTCTGCCATTTGTGATAAATGAACTGCTGCTGCATTTATTTCATCTACTGAAGCTAATTGTTCTTCAGAGGAACCAGCAATATTTTGAACGCTTGCTGCATTTTCTTCAATCGTAGCTGCAATTTCATTAATAGATGCACTTACTTGTCTTGCATCTACCGTCATTTGCTTTGCTACACCTACCATGTTATCAATTTGTACAACTGTATCATCCGTAGATTTCAATATTTCAGCAAAGCTTTGCTTCGTTTCATTTGCAACTACAAGCCCTGATTGTACTTCTGTCCCAACTAGCTTCATAGAACTTACCGTTTCTTTTATATCAAATTGGATCTCTTTCACTAGTTTTCCAATTTCCGTAGAAGACTGTCCTGATTGCTCAGCTAATTTTCGTACTTCATCTGCTACAATTGCAAATCCTCTTCCTTGCTCTCCAGCTCTCGCAGCCTCAATTGCTGCATTTAACGCTAATAAATTTGTCTGCTCTGCAATATGTTGAATCACCTCAAGGATTGCTCCAATTTGTTTTGATTTATCATCTAACAAAACAATAACTTTATCTGATTGTGAAACAGACTCATGGATTAATTGCATTTGATTTACAGTTTGTTCAACTAACTTTCCACCATCTTCAGCCTTTTTCTTCGTATACATAGATGCTGTGGATACTAATGAAGAACTATCTGCAACACGCTGAATTCCTTCTGTAACTTCTTCTAATAATGTTGCACCTTCTTCAACTTCTTTCGTTTGTATTTCAGCCCCGCTCGACACTTGCTCTATTGCTTGTGTAATTTGTTCCGTCGCTTCACTTGTCTGCTTCATACTAGCTGTTAATTCTTCTGAAGATGCCGCCACATGACTTGCTGAAGTATTTATATTGGAAATGACCTGTTGTAATGATGTCGCCATCTCGTTAAAACTTTCTCCTAGCTGTCCAATTTCATCTTTAGAATGGACTGTAATTGTTTCTGTTAAATCGCCTTCACTAATTTTTTTCGATGATATAACAAGTTGTTTTAACGGACTAATAATAGAAGCAATTATGAAGTAAATTAAAATCCCACCAATTATTAATGAAATACCAATAACAGTTAGCGTTTTATAGAAAATAGGATTAGCTGCTTCAATAATTTCTTTTGAAGGCATAATTCCTGCTATTTTCCATCCAGTCTGCTTATTTGTTATAAAGGTAATATTGCGATCATCACCATCGAGTTTGAATTTAAATTCACCTGTTTCCTGTTTGTACAATTCCTTCTCAAGTTTTTCTTCTATTTTATCACCTGGTTTTATCGTCGGATGTGCTATTACATGTTTAGATTGGTCGAAGATTGCTACATATCCTTTTTTGCCGATATTGACCATTTTTGAAGTATTTACAATATCATTAATAATTAAATCGATACCGAGAACACCGCTCTTATCCTCATTTTGTTTTGCTATTGTAATAACAATATTCCCTGTTGTACTTGACTTATATGGGGCTGTGATAACCACTTCTCCGCTTTTTTTCGCTGCTTCTTTATACCAATCTCTTTCGGTAGGATTATACCCATCTGGCATTTGAATAGACGGTGATTGAATAAATTGTCCCGTACTAGACCCCGTATAAATTGCTTCTATTTCTGGATGTAATTTATTATATTCTTCTAATTTATTTTGCACATTTTGAAGCTGATCAGTTCCGTAACTTACTCCATTAAATAACTTTGTAAAATATACTGCGTCTACCTTTTTACTGTCTATCTCTTTGTTAATAACATTATTTAAAATCTTTACGTTATCTTCCGCTGATTGTAAAATTGTTTCATTAAAATTTGTCTTCGCTTGTTGATAAGACGTCCAACCAATTACAATACTTGGAAGAATTAAAACAATAACAAATGATACAAGTAACTTTGCTTTTAAACTACTTCTCCTTAATTTCCCTTGAAACATATTTCTACCCCTCCATACCGTTTTAAATGTAATTACCTTACATTTAATTTCTTTATATAAATTATACGATTAAAATGTATCAACTCTTTATCTCTTTTTCTATTAAAGAATTAATACATACCCTTTTCATTCTATATAAATTAAATAATTAAAACAATATATTAAAATGTACATTATTCGAATAATTCACAGAAGAACCTCTAGTATCTCACTTACTAGAGGTTCTTCCCACTATACTATTCTTTATCTTTTTCTACTTCTTTTTTCTCATCTTCTACTACAGATACAACAGGTTTATCATTTGATAATTGTTGTACCGCTCCCTTTCCTGCAAATCCTTCTAATAACTCTTTTAAGTCAATGCCAGAAGAAGCTTTTAATGTTTCTTGCATCGTCGCCATTAAATCAGTCGCATAACCCGCAACTTTTCCAGCGCCGCTATTTTTACCACCGCCGCCTGTATCAACAACTGTAATTTTATCAATGTTGCTAAGTGGGCTTGCAATTTCTTTCGCATAACTTGGAAGCATTTTAAGTACCATATCCATAATTGCCGCTTGGCCATATAATTCAAATGCCTCTGCAATTTTTTGTTTCGCTTCTGCTTCCGCTAAACCTTTTAATCTGATAACATCGGCTTCTGCTGTACCTTGTGCTTTTTGTACTTCCGCTTTCGCTTGACCTTGCGCTTTCTCAATTTCCGCCTTCGCTAAACCTTCTACGCGTACTTCTTCTGCACGTGCTCTCGCTTCTGCTTCAATCTTATATTGATCCGCATCTGCCTTTTTAATTTGTTTTACTTTTTCAGCTTCAGCTGATTGCTCAACAGCATAACGATCTGCATCTGCCTTTTTCTTTACTTCTGCATCGTATTGCTTTTCACGACGCGCAATCTCTTTTTCTTCTAACTCAATTTGCTTTTCACGCTCAATGATTTTAACGCGCATTTGCTCTTCTGTTACACCTTGTTGCGCTTTCGCTTGTTGTAATTCATAAGAAAGATCCGCGTCTGCGCGAGCTTGTTCTTGTTCTCTCTTATACGATTGTACTTTTAGTTCTTTATGTTTTTCAGCTTCAGCAATCTGTGCATCACGTTGGTATTCAGCTTCTTTTGCTTCTTTCTCAGCGCGAGCTTTTTCAATACGTGCTTCCTTTTCACGCTCTGCATTCGCAATTGTTGCATCACGCTTAACTGTCGCAATTTGCGGCTGACCAAGTGCATCTAAGTAACCGTTCTTATCCATGATTTCTTTAATTGTAAAGGAAACGATGCGAAGACCCATCTTCTTTAAATCTGTAGAAGCTACTTCATGCACCTTTTGAGCAAATTGCTCTCTATTACTATATGCATCTTCTACTGTCATAGAAGATAAGATAGCACGAAGATGCCCTTCTAAAACTTCTTTTGCTTCTATTTTTAACTCTTCCGTTTCTTTTCCTAGATATTGTTCAGCTGCTGTGGAAACTTCTTCAATTGTTGATCCTACTTTAATAATAGAAACACCGTTTACTGTAATTGGTACACCTTGTTTCGTATACGTATCACGTGTTCCGACTTCTAGCTTGTAGTTTAATAGGCTTAAAGGCTCTGCTCTTTGCATAATCGGAACTACGAAAGTACCGCCACCGCGAATAATCTTAATCTTCTTTCCATCATCCGTGGTAACAACATTTTTCCCGCCTCCAAGCCAATTACCTGTAACAATTAACGCTTCATCTGGTCCAACTGTTCGATACTTCGTAATAAATACTAAAATGAGTAGAATTAAAATTGCGAGTAAAACTCCACCAATAATTAATGGAATCGTCATGTAAATTCCCCCTTATAATTTTGGTTTTTTTAAAGAATAAGCGATGTTTTGTACAAGCAAAACACCATCTTGGACTCCCTCGATAATAACCTCAGTTCCTTGTGAAATATCTTTTTTTCCAACTGTTTTAGCTGGGATTGCATTACTTCCAAATTGGGAAGAGATTAATACTTCACCAAATCCTTCTGTAGGAATTGTCGTAATGACTTCTCCCTTGCAACCAACGAATTCATCCATACGTTGCACAGTATTTTGTTCTGCTTCTGCAATTGGCTTTAAAATTAGTATTTTCATTATGAATACACCAATAAAAGATATAGCAAATGCAGCCCCGAAAATAAGAATACTATTAAAGGAAAATAAATATTCTCCTATATAACTAAGTCCACATAACATGGCGAAAAAACTAAGTAATAAAGTAACAACGGATACCGATCCGCCTCCAAAACTAAATATGGATTCAAATATATCTCCAAAAAGGATATAAATCACAGTGAGTATAGTAGCAATAATAAATCCATATAAATAAATTGTCTCAAGTGGATAACCAAACAAAACCATTTCTTATCCCCCTCTCTTAAACAATCCCTTTTTTGTTATGTGTATGCCCCACCTCTTCCAAAGATTATTGTTCTTAATTTTCAGTTATTTAACTTTTAAAGAAAAGCCTGCAGTACAGGCCTCTAAAAAAGAACAGGAGAAACCCATTGTGACAGGCTCCTCCTAGAAAATAACCGATATATTATATATCTATATAATATACTATTTTCCACAAAAAGTAAAGTTAAACATACATTGGAAAAGCACTTATTTTACTGATAATTCGTATGTTCCATCACCATTATCATATTTATATACATACAAGTAATACTTACCTGGTTTTGCATTAAAGTTTGCCTCTATATGATTTCCATTTGCTTGACCGTAGGCAGCATAATTTTGCATATCTGATTCATGGTGAAGTACCCATGTCATCCCGATTCCATACTCATTTAAAACGGAAATATCGATATCTTTGGCTGATGCTACATTAAATGTATAAACATCAGTGTGATCTCCGCCGATAAGGCTACCTTTTATAGTAGTGTTTAGCCCAATACGATTTGCTTCCTCTGGACGATTATTTGATTCTGATTCTGATTCTGTTAAACTTCCATCTTTAACCGTGACAGTTGTTTCGCTTCTGCTCTCTTTCCCTTTATCATCTTTTACTATTAACGCTACTTTATATGAACCTTCTCTTTCATATACATGTACTGGATTTACTTCTGCACTTGTGCTTCCATCTCCAAAGTCCCATAAATACGAAACGATTTTTCCATCTTCATCTTTTGAGCCATCACTTTTAAATTGAATACCTTCTTTTACAAGCCCATTATAAGGGCCATTTATATTAATCGTTGGAGCTTTATTTTCTCCGTCATCTTTTTCGATACCGTGAAAGACTACATCATATTCAAATTGATTTGAGCTATTCACACGGTAATTGACGAAATATGCTGTAACAGTTTTGTAGCCACTCCATTCTTTTTGCGCCAGTTGTTCTAAAGCTTCATTTACTTTCTTACTCATTGCGTTCCAATCTTCTGACTCACCTTTTGTTACACTACCTGTATACGTACCTTCTAATGTAAATGTATTAAAGAATTGGGAGCTATGTTTTGTCATTTTTGCATCTTTCATCGGCAACGTTTCAGTAATTTCTTTCTCTACTGCTGTTAACGATTTTGGTGCATGTTCAGCTAAATAATCATCTGCTACTTCCGGTACATTATATTTATCTTGATTATCGATTAGCTGCTGCATATACTCTTGATACTCTTTATTTAGTTTAGGATCTTTACTTAAAGTTTCACGATATACATCATAATTTTTCACGTCATTTGCACGAATTAAATCTTGAATTTTATCAAACGTTTCAAATTGATGTGTATATAAGTAAGACTGTAATGCAAATGAGTAGTTATAGAAATCCCAAGAGCCATATTTAGCAAATAATGTTCGCTCTGCTGTATAACGGCTTGCAGGATCAGATGATAATCCACTAATGATGCTCTTTCTCGGTACTACGTTATTTGTACGAGTAGACCCTGCGAAAAACTCTGCATTTCCTTCTTGGAACCAAGTTAACCTTTCATTTTGATACATGTCTCCTCTTCCGAATAAACCTGGCACTTCATATCTCCCTTGAAGATAATGAGTAAACTCATGACGGAATAACTCTTCTAAACTATAAATGCTTTGTTCTGGCGTGCGCTCATATGTAAAGAATGTTCCTGTTTCTTCAATATAAATTCCACCGTTATTTGTTTCGTATCCATAAAGTTGTCTATTTAACTGGTACTCCTCTGGACTGTTATAAATTACTATCGTTAATACATCATCTGCATTTCCTGGCTCTAACGCTTTGTCATTTCCAATTACACGATGATACTGCGCTTTTACTTCCTTCGCAGCCCAGTATAGTCTCTTAATTTTTTCTTCTGATACTTTATCTCCTGTTTTAAACACAATAGATCCATCGTCGAATGTGTACGTCTTTGGTAGGTATTGCTCTTTTCCTTCTTTACGTATTTTCTGTAAATCTACTGTATTCCCGCTATAATCTTTTCCATTATAATTTGTTGTAATTTGTTCTACTGCGACAAAATACGGTTCACTTAACCGCGGATACATATGCATTGCTTGTGTTACAACTTCTAATCCTTTATTTGGATTGCTATGAAACTTCCCTAAACGACTAGCAAAGTAAATTCCATTATTAACGAGCCACTTATTTTCTGGCGTTACTTCATTTAAAAGAGCAATACGATTTATTTCATTAATAAACCCATCTACTTTCCCATACCACATCGTTTCATTCGCTTCTTTACGAACCTCAATTAAGTAAGACTGTATATCATAGTCAATACCTTGCATAATATCGTATATTGCTTGTCCCTTCATTCGATCATTTACATATGTAGTAAAATTATCATTGTATTGCTTTAAAATATTCGATGCATATTGAACTGTTTCAACATCACTTGATGCATTACTAATTAATTTACCGTATGCAGATATGACTGTATCTTGTTCAGCTGTACCAAGCTTAAAGTTTGGATTTTTTGCGATTGCTTTTAAAGCAGGTAAACATTTGTCCTGGAAGCTTCTTTCATTTAATTCACTTAATTCGTTATTATAAAATGCCAGATAAAAAGCTGAACGTAACACTTCCGTAAATGTTTGAATTCCTTTTGAATCATCTTTCGTAAATGTACTACCACGATGAGCTAATTCATCTATAACGACTTGCATTTTCCCTTTATCTTTATAAAAAGCTTTTGCATCTTCATTAAACTGGAATAAGTCTGTAATTTGGTGCCACTTAATGCTGCCTAACGTTTCAACTAATTCGTGATCATTCATTTTGTTTAAATCAGCCATTGAATAGCTTTCCTTAACTTTCTTTACTGCCGCTTTGTTCGGAATAGATGCTGGTCGCTGTGAAAAATCTCCTACTTTTAACCGTTCTTGAAACGATAATGTTTCCTCCGCTTTAGAAACGTGTCCAATCTCATCTACTGGTTTTTCAATTCCAACTGGTTTCGTTTTCAACACATTATACGGTACTTTTTCTTCCGCTGATGCAGGAGCTTGAAGTGCCCCTAACGATAAAGCCATTGTACTAATACTAAGCATCACTTTATTGATTTTTGATTTCTTGTTCATATCCTTGCCCCCTATTCAAATATTCCATTCACGAATTTAACATAAAATCTGGATACAACAATATAAAATGCAATATTTCATATTATTTCTTCCTACAATTTGTACATATCGTGAACAAATTTACCTTTATCTAACCTCCAATAGTTATGAATCTAAAGCGATTAAGCTTACCTTTTACACATTTTAAAAATCGAATTTTTTGACAATTAATCCTTTAATTGTTATGGTTAATATAATTGTTAACTTTATTAAACAAGGGTGGGATTCTATGATAAAAAAAGAAAACAGTGTATTCTATATCTCCATCTTGCTAACAACATTATTCATCATATGGGGAATTACCCCGGCAAGTTGGATACAAGGCTATGATTTACAAAGTGTTACATCTTCTTTAAACTCATTTATCCTCAATAAATTTGGATGGTTTTACTCTCTACTTATGACCGCAATGATTATTTTAGCTACGTATTTAGCATTTTCTAAGTACGGTTCTATTCGTCTTGGTAAAGATGGAGAAAAACCAAAATACAGTTATCCATCTTGGTTATCCATGTTGTTTGGAGCAGGAATGGGAATTGGACTCCTCTTCTATGGAATCGCTGAACCGATTTCACATTTTACAGATCCATTAACAGGAAAAGCAGGTACAGAGGAAAGCGCCAAGCTCGCTATGCAATATTCATTTTTCCACTGGGGCCTCTTTCCATGGTCACTATACGCAATGGTTGCTTTAACAATTGCATATTTCACATTCCGCAAACAAAAAGGTAGCACAATTGGCGCTACAGTTACTCCGTTATTTAATCGATCGAAAAATTCTCCTATCGGAAAAACAGTCGATATTTTAGCTGTTTTAGCCACTGTATTCGGTATTGTGCCATCTGTTGGGATTGGCGCTCAACAAATCGCCGGAGGATTAAGCTATTTATTCCCTTCTATTCATAATACTTTACTTACACAGCTCGTACTTATCGCCATCTTCGCTGTTTTATATTTAACAAGTGCACAAACCGGCTTAGATCGTGGGATTAAATATTTGAGTAACTTAAATTTCTCTCTTGCAGGTATTTTACTCGTCTCCTTTTTACTTTTAGGACCAACTGTATTTATTATGAAATATTTCACGTCTACACTCGGTTCTTATATTGGGGCTTTACCTAGTATGGGATTAAATTTAGGAGCATTTAACGAAAAATCTTCTTCTTGGATTGAAAACTGGACTATTTTCTATTGGGGATGGTGGATCTCTTGGTCTCCATTCGTCGGTACATTCATTGCCCGTATTTCTAAAGGGCGCACAATAAAAGAATTTATCTTTGGAGTTGTATTAGTCCCAACTCTTATCTGTACATTTTGGTTTGCAGTATTTGGCGGTACCGCTATCCATATGGAAATGTTCCAATCACTTGGAATAGCTGATGAAATTGCAAAAAATGGTACAGAGATTGGGTTATTCGCTGTTATTTCACACCTACCATTCTCTACATTTTTAACAATTATCGGGTTAATTTTAGTAGCGACATTCTTTGTTACTTCTGCCGACTCAGCAACATTTGTTGTTTCTATGCAAACGAGTAACGGAAGCTTATCACCGAAAAATAGCTTAAAACTTATATGGGGATTAACAATCGCGATAATTGCAGCTATTTTATTACAAGCTGGAGGATTAAATGCACTACAAATTGCAGCAATAATCGCAGCACTACCATTTTCTATCGTAGTCGTTCTTATGGTTACTTCGCTCTTTAAAGAGCTGCGAAAAGAAGATTTTAATTCGCAAACGAAAGAAGTCTCTCAAAAAATAAAAAAGATTATGTAACGATTAGCACCTCAAATTACTTCTAAATCCGTAATAACTGAGGGAAAAGTAGATTAATAAAACCCATTCGTATGAAATATAATTTTCATACGAATGGGTTTTCACTCTATTATATAGTGTTGTAAACATGACTTCTCCTCAAATCCTACTTTCTTGTACAACTTCATTGCACGATCATTATTCGTATTCAAACATAATTCTATCTCCTTCATTCCTTGGAAGGAGAAAATATACTGAATTGCCTTTTGTAATAACCGCTCTCCGACACCTTTTCTTCTACTATTTTCAGCGGTTGCAATAAATTCGATATTCGCTTCTTGAAACTCTGGATTTACTTCCACATATACGTAACCTTCTAACTTCTCATTCTTCATACTTACAAATAATTTATTCGTATCACTTAAACGTCCAATAATTTCATTTCCTTCATAATATGTATTAGGAAAAACATGATTGTGTAAATCGATAAACTGCTCAAATACTTGTGGTAAAGCCTCTTCTACATTACATATAATACGTTGCTCCACAATATTATTTAAAATGAGAATACTATGTCGACCTTGTTCTTTTGCATGTAAATTCTTCATTAAACGGGCACAATTATTATTTTCCACATGATAAAAGCCATAAAGTTCCTCAATATGAAAAGGCACCTTTTCTATAAGTTCCTTCCACATATGTAAAGCAACTTCTTCCCAATTCTCTGCTTTAATAAACGGTCCCCATATTTCTGCACATTTCTTTACTTCATCCACATCAAATCCTAATACACCAATTATTTTATTGTCCTCATAAGTAACAACAAAGGATCCTTCCCAACCTATATCAGAAAAATCATGAAGAATTGTATGTAACAACTCCCCTTTCTCATCTCCACAATAACCGACATGATGAATAGCATCTTTGTTTACAGTTGCAATAAATGATGCAATCTCTTCAACCTTTAAAATAGTACTAACATACATAACCTCTCCTCCTTCTCTAATACATTTACACTTTTCCCATTTATATCCTTCAAAAAAGACATTATTATAAGCATATTTCAAAATGAAATCGCCATAATAATGTCTTCTCAAAAAATTATATAATCATTTTACATTATAAAAAGATAAAACGTTTTTATTTCTTAAATAATCTCTTTCTAAATACGAACATACTTAGTGCGGAAAGAACAAGTGTTATTCCAGAAAGTAAAGTTGATGTGCTAGCTTCACCACCTGTTGATGCTAAAGATTTCTTACCTTCCTCTTGCTTATTAGCATGTTGTTTATTTAAATTGTCTGCTTTTCTCTCTTCGTTTTCAACAACTTGATTATTCCCTTTTGGCTCTTGATTCAATCCAGTTACTAATCCTTTTGTTGACTCTCTTACTTCCTCCTCTTTTACTTTTTCAGCTTCTTTCACTGGCTCTTTTACTTCTTCTTTTACCTCTTCAACTTCTTTCACTGGCTCTTTTACTTCTTCTTTTACCTCTTCAACTTCTTTCACTGGCTCTTTTACTTCTTCTTTTACCTCTTCAATTTCTTTCGTTGGCTCTTTTACTTCTTCTTTTACCTCTTCAATTTCTTTCGTTGGCTCTTTTACTTCTTCTTTTACCTCTTCAATTTCTTTCGTTGGCTCTTTTACTTCTTCTTTTGCTTCTTCAATTTCTTTTGTTGGTTCCTTTACTTCTTCTTTTACCTCTTCAATTTCTTTCGTTAGCTCTTTTACTTCTTCTTTTGCTTCTTCAATTTCTTTTGTTGGTTCTTTCGCTTCTTCTTTTGCTTCTTCAATTTCTTTTGTTGGTTCTTTCGCTTCTTCTGTCGATATTAATTTTTCTACTATATTCTGCATGACGATGCCACTATATAATATGCCAGTCTCATAATGATCTGCATCTAAATCAAATTCATATATTTTTTCTCCTAGAGTACTCCAAATGATTCCATCATCAGTAAGAATTCCACCTGCACTCTTTAACGTAATCTTTTCAATTCGTTCTCCTTCTAAATCATATACAGGTATTTTAACTTCCCTATTTATTTCTGCATCATCTAAAATGACCTTTTGCCTTCTGACATCAATTGTTCCCCATTGACCTAATTGTATTAACGGCCTTACATCACGAACTTCATTTCCTGCTAAATGTAAGCCAAGTAAGTCTAGCATGGAACCAAGAACCGATACATCTTTAATATGATTGTCCGCAAGATTTAACCATTGTAGATTTTTTAATGAAGATAGTGGTGTTATATCTTCAATTTGATTATGAGATACATTCACATCGTTCAACTTTTCTAAGTTCGAGATAAATTTGATATTTTTCAACCCTACTCCTTCTAAAGTGAGTTTTTCTAAGTTCGTCATGTACTCTAAACCTGTTAGATTTTTTATCTCTTTTCCTTTTTCTTTAAGTATCTCTAATGTTTTAATCTGTAATAAATCTTCTTTTGTTATAGGGGCATTTAGATTCTCTCTACCAAAATTCTTTTGATTAATATGTTGTTGTAAACTCTTGTCGAGTATTACATTTCCATTTTGTTCCCGGTCCTCTTTTACTGTTTCCTTTATTTCATCTAACCTTTCAACAACATTTTGAATTACTGTTCCATTAAACTTAATACGATTCTCTTCTGGCTTTATATCCAATATAAATTCATATGTTTTTTCACCGGTAGTACCCCATTTAACAGAACCATTATTAACTATTCCATCTTCACTATTCAATTGAATAATATCAATTGGCTCTCCTTGTAAATTATAGATAGGTATTTTAACTTCCTTATCTTTTTCTACATCATCTAAAAAGATTTTTTGTCTTTGAATATCAATATACATTCTTTTTCCTAGTTCTTGAACTGGTCTAACATCACGAATTTCATTTGAACCTAGTTTTAAATCATATAAACCTGTTAATTGACTAAGTGGCGTTATATCTGAAATATAGTTTTCTTCTAGATTTAGTTTCTGTAACCCTGATAATTTTGATAATGGCGTAAGATCTACTAATTCATTTTTGGAAAGCCCTAATTCAATTAATTTATTCATTCCATTAATATGTTCAACATTACTCAATCCATTATTGCTTATTTCAAATGTCTTTAAATTCTTTAATTGGTGAACTCCTTCAAGGCCTGCATTACTAATTTGATTATTTGCTACAGTCAAAGTCCTTAAAGATTTCACTGTAAATAATGGTTTAATATCTTTTATATCATTACTATTTAAATCTAGCATTTTAACCTTCTTCATTTGGCTTAATGGGCTTAAATCTGAGATTTTATTGTTTCTCAAAGTTAAAAACTCCAGATGCTCTAACTCAGCCAAAGGTCCAATATCTTTAAGTTCACCATAAGTTATACTTAATGATTTCAATTGCCTCAAGTTCGAGATAAATTGTATATTTTCCAACTTAACTTCTTCCAACGTTAAGCTTTCTAAGTTCTTCATATGTTCTAGGCCGCTTACGTCTTTTATTCCTTTACTTTTGGCTTCAACGACTATTAAAGATTTAACTTTTAATAAATCTTCCTTAGTTATTGGAGTATTTAGATTCTCTCTATTCAAGTTATATTTATTAATATGCCTTTGTAGTTGCTTATCTACTATTACATTCGCATCTTGTTGATCCACTTTATCCTCTTTATTTTCCTTTTGTTCTTCTGGAACATTGTTCTCTAAATTCAATGTATTTACTTCAAATTGCACTTGATACTTATTATCATAGGCCATTGTCGGAATATAAATATGCATTTGCATATTATACCTTTTCCCTAATTCTCCTACTTCAAACTGAATCACTTTCGTTCCATTTTTCTTTTTATCTTCTGATATTACTTTTACATCATGGAATACACCTGGAGTATGAATATCCTCTGTTTTCAAGTATTGAAAGAAATCACTATCACTTAACGTTGCCGTTACAATTTTCTTTCCTTTCTCAATTGTTAATTTAGGATTTTTTATATAAACAGCTGCCATAGACTCTTCATTCGTTTTATCTTTATACGCCTTAATAACAGCATCATATGTACCATCTTCTAAAGCATGCCCAGTTTTATTCACCTCAATTGCTACTGCTGCTAAAGCAGGCGTTGAGTACGCAGCAAATGGAAGTGATAACGCCGCAGCTATAATCATCGCATTTATATGTTTTCTTTTATTTTTTTTCAACTTTACATCTCCTCCAAAATATATAAATCTAAATGTAATTATATCTCGAATAAATGATAATGATTTTCATTTTCATTGTCAACTAGGAAAATAAAAAGTTTACAAAAAAATAACCCCTTTTTAAAGGGGTTATGCCATTTTCTCTCCAGCTTCTTCTCTAAAGAAGCTCTTCATTGCATGGAATACATCTGCTTTTTGCTTTAAAATATAATATCTGAAATTCTCATCTTTAATATTTTTATAGGCTGACATGAGGGTACTATGGCGGTTGTACTGATTCACTTCCCCATATCCAAACATATTACACTTCTTCATTAACTCTTCAACAAGCTTTACACATCTAGCATTATCTGATGTTAAATTATCACCGTCTGAAAAATGGAATGGATAAATATTATAGCGGTCTGGTGAGTATTTATTATCAATTAGCTCGAGTGCTTTTTTGTATACAGAAGAACATATTGTTCCGCCACTTTCTCCTTTTGAGAAAAACTCTTCCTCTGTAACTACTTTTGCCTCCGTATGATGGGCAATAAACTCAATATCTACTGTTTCATACTTCGTCCGTAGGAATCTCGTCATCCAGAAAAAGAAGCTGCGTGCCATATATTTCTCCCATATTCCCATTGATCCACTCGTATCCATCATTGCTAATACAACCGCTTTAGAATCTGGCTTTAATACTTCATTCCAAGTGCGGAACTTTAAATCTTCTTGATGAATTGGATGGAAGGATGCTTTACCACGCATCGCATTTCGTTTATATGCGGATATCATCGTTCTTTTCTTATCGATGTTGCCCCATAATCCCGTTTTTCTAATGTCATTAAATTCAACATGTTCAATCCGATTTTCATCCATTTCTTTTCTCTTCAAATTAGGTAATTCTAATTCTTTGAAAAACGCTTGCTCTAATTCTAGAATAGAAACTTCAGCTTCATAATAATCTTCTCCAGCTGAATCTCCTGCCCCTTGCCCTTTTCCTGGTCCTTTTTGTTTTTGACCACCTGATCCATCTCTCGCAACGACATCACCAACTTTGCTGTCACCGTTTCCTTGCCCAACATGTTTGTTTTTATCATAATTGTACCTAATCTTATATTCATCTAAAGAGCGAATCGGTATTTTTACAACATCCTTACCATTAGACATCACTATACTTTCTTCTGTTACAAGATCGGGTAAATTATTCTTAATTGCCTCTTGTACTTTTTCTTGATGGCGTTGTTGGTCGTCATATCCTTTGCGATGGAGGGACCAGTTTTCCTGTGAAATCGTATAATTTGGTTGGTTTTCTTCACCCATTTCTTTCCCTCCTTACTGTAATTGTCTTCCTATATGAACAGCAAGCTAAAAATTTTGTTTTATACTGTGCCAGCTAGAATGAAAGGTAACTGCCCATCGAAAATCATCCCATAAACATATATAACGTTTTTCATATAATACTCCGAGCATCCTAAACAAAATTTTGCCACTCACATAATAGAAATGACATTTAACCGTCGATAAGAAAGAAACACAATGCATTGTTGCACACATTTTCACTTTGCAACATATTGTATTGTGTTGGCTTTTTTCGTATGAATGGTTGGTTACTCTATCATATGCATATTGCAAAAATAATTGACAATAAATTCATAAAATTGCATCTTAATTTATTATATTTGGACAAGGTATGACACTTTACACATATGAACGGATAATAAAACGCTGTCCCGCAAAATACAAGAGACAGCGTTTTGTTATCAAACTATCGATTTAGCAGGCTACCTACATAGCGTAATAATTCATTTGCTGAAGAAGAATTATAGCCGTGTTCATCAATTAAACGTGCAACAACATCATTGATTTTCTTCAGCTGATTTTCGTCTGGCGTTTTCGTTGATGTTGTAATTTTCACTATATCTTTTAAATCAGCAAATAGCTTCTTCTGAATCGCTTCACGAAGACGTTCGTGCGAATTATAATCGAAGCGTTTCCCTTTACGTGCATAAGCAGAGATGCGGATTAATATTTCTTCCCGGAATGCTTTTTTAGCATTTTCCGAGATTCCAATTTGCTCCTCAATCGAGCGCATTAATTTTTCATCTGGGCTCATTTCTTCTCCTGTTAACGGATCACGTAACTTCGACTTATTGCAGTACGCCTCAACGTTATCTAAGTAATTATCCATAAGTGTCTTAGCGGATTCTTCGTATGAATAAACAAACGCTTTTTGTACTTCTTTCTTCGCGATTTCATCGTATTCTTTTCTCGCTAATGAAATGAAATTCATATAACGCTCTCGGTCTTCATTACTAATCGATGGGTGCTGATCCAACCCATCTTTTAACGATCTAAGCACATCTAGGGCGTTAATAGACGGTACCTCTTTTCGAATAATTGTAGAAGAAATTCGGTTAATAACGTAACGAGGATCAATACCTTTCATACCTTCATCTTGATATTCGCGTTGCAGCTCCTCTACATCAATCGCATTATAACCTTCTACCGTTTCTCCATCATACAAACGCATCTTTTTAATTAAATCAATATCTGGACGCTTCGGATCTTTTAAACGAGTTAAAATCGTAAACATTGCTGCAACTCGAAGTGTGTGCGGTGCAATGTGCACATCGGACACGTCACTTTCACGAATCATTTTTTCATAAATATGTTCTTCTTCACTAACCCGTAAATTGTATGGGACCGGCATTACGATAATACGCGAATGTAATGCTTCATTTTTCTTATTTGCTATAAAGGAACGATACTCTGTTTCGTTCGTATGCGCTACGATTAATTCATCTGCTGAAATAAGCGCAAATCTTCCTGCTTTGAAATTCCCTTCTTGCGTAAGAGATAATAAATGCCATAAAAATTTCTCATCACATTTTAACATCTCTTGGAATTCCATCATTCCTCGGTTCGCCTTATTTAATTCTCCATCAAAGCGATACGCTCGAGGATCTGATTCTGAACCATATTCTGCAATTGTAGAGAAGTCAAGACTACCTGTTAAGTCAGCAATATCTTGTGACTTCGGATCTGAAGGACTAAATGTACCAATCCCTGTACGGCGATCTTCCGAGAAGAAAATACGCTCTACAACTACATCCTCAATTCTTGACCCATATTCTTGTTCTAAACGCATCACATTTAGTGGTGATAGATTCCCTTCAATTCTGACTCCATACTCATCAAAGAAATCATCTCGTAAATGATGCGGAATTAAATGAAGTGGATCTTCATGCATTGGGCAACCTTTAATTGCAAAGATTGCTCCGCGATCTGTTCTTGAATAAGTTTCTAATCCTCGTTTCAACATCGTAACTAATGTTGATTTCCCTCCACTAACAGGACCCATTAATAATAAAATACGTTTTCTAACATCTAATCGTTTTGCTGATGGATGAAAATATTCCTCTACAAGGCGTTCTAAAGCATCCTCTAATCCAAATAGCTGATTACTAAAGAAATTATACTTTCTTCTGCCATCAACTTCTTCAATTCCAGCGTCTTTTATCATATTGTAAATGCGAGAGTGTGCTGTTTGAGCCACCCATGGTCTTTCCTTCACAAGCTCTAAATACTCCGCAAACGTACCTTCCCATTGTAAGCGTTCTTCTGCTTCTCGATGCTGTTCAATTTTTTTAAGAATATCCATTATAGCTCCTCCCCCATCTCCTTGTTCAATCGGATTATTATAAAAGGTATGCTAGGATGTCCTCAAACATTCTTTAAATCAAAATGAAATATATAGTAGTCATATAAAATTCTCTCCAAAATTCAAAGAAAATTCTGTATAATATAGGTATTAAAGTTTTTACACCGCTATTCATTATAAATAAATTCTTTTCTTCCAAGAACCTTACATACATTTCGAATAATAATTAGGATTCATAAACCGAAAACGTAAGGAGGATATTAGTATGAAATTATTATTGATTTTAGGTGTATCACTCACATTTCTTACAGCCATTTTTACATCTGGTTACAATGATAAACCAGGTACACATAAAAAGTGATGTGCTTTTTAGCACATCACTTTTTTCTTTATCAATCATTTGTAATACGTATTTTCCACATCATATTTTGATAGCGGTCTACTATAATAATAACCTTGTACAAATTTCACATTCTTTTCCTTCAAAAATTGTATTTGTTCTGCTTTTTCTACTCCTTCTGCAATTACATTCAATTCCAAAGTATGAGCTAAATGAATAATTGCAGCCGTAATATTCGTATCACGTTCATCTACATGTATACCTTCCATAAAAGAACGATCGATTTTCAAAGTATCAATTGGATACGTTTTTAAATAACTTAAAGATGAATATCCCGTCCCAAAATCATCTAAATGAATCTTTAAATTTTGTTCTTTTAATTGTAGCAATACTCTTTTCGATATGTCTTTATGTATAAGGGCTCCTTCGGTAACCTCTATCGCTAATAGATGAGCTGGTACGTTGTACTTATGTAAAGCACGTGTAATCATTTCTATTAATGTAATAGAGCGAAAGTGCCTAGCTGAAATATTAACTGCAACTGGGACAACTTCATATCCTTTATTTAACCATTCACGTATTTGCTGACACACTTCATTTACTACCCATTCATCAAGCTTAATAATAAATCCTGTTCTTTCTGCTAGCGGAATAAATTGATTGGGATAGACAAATCCTAATTCTTTATTCTCCCATCTTATTAAAGCCTCCATACTGGCTATTTTTTTCGTTTCAATATTCATTTGCGGCTGATAATATAAGAAGAATTCATTTTTTTCTATAGCACGATGTAATTGGTTTTCTATTATAAATCTTTGTTCACGCTCACAATCTAATCCACTACAATAAAAATGATAATGTCCTTTTCCTTTTTCTTTCGCTTTTTCCAAAGCAGCATCAACTCTTTGGAATAATATTTTTTCATCTTCTCCATCTGTTGGAGCCATTACAATTCCGATTGACGCACTTAAATACACGTCCTCTTCTTCAATTACAAAATGTTCGCTAATCTTTTTTTGTATGCTTTTTGCAACTACCTTTACACGTTCTTTCGTTATATTTTCTATTAACATAACAAATTGATCATCGTGTTCTCTAAATAAATGCATACCGTCTATTTGGAGACTGCTTAAACATTCTGTAACTTTTTGTAATACTTTATCTCCTTCTTTATGACCAAACGTATCGTTAATAAGATGAAATTCATCTAAATCTATAAAGATAAACGCAAAATCTATCTTCTCATTTAAGAAATTATTTAACTTATTTGTACATGAAATTCTATTCATTAATCCTGTTAACTGATCATAGTAAGCTAAATATTCCGTTCTCATCTCATTTAATACTTGCCTTGTAACATCCCTCGTAACAATATAAACCCCAACAATTTCACCATTCACAATAATTGGAATAGTTCTCAAAGAAATATAGAGCTCGTACCCTTCTTTATGAACATATTTCTTTGAAACAATTTGCTTTGCTCTTCCTTGCATAGCCCCTTTAAATATAATTTGAAAATCTTTTTCATATTCTTTATTAATAAATTCAAAAATAGATTTATTATTTAATTCTTCATATCGGTATCCAAATATTTCATACGTTGCTGGATTTGCATATGTAATTTTCCCTATAGAATCTATAGATATAATAGAGTCATTATTATATTCTAGTAATGACTTAAATAACATTTGTTTTTCCTCTATCTCAATCTTCTCCTCAATTTGAGCTGTAATATCCCTCGTAATACAAATAATAAACTGACATACACCTTCTTCGTCAAATACAGGATTAAGTGAAGATTCATAATGTATCTCACCCTTTGGTAAACTAACTACATCACAAAAGGTATGCGCTTTCGCTTCGCTCGCTACTTTTGCATATTGCACTTGCAATATTTCCGCCGTATCTTTCGGTAATACTTCTGCAAAAGTTTTTCCATAACATTCTTCACTTAGCTTCGCATAATCCATACCTAACTTATTTACATAAATATATTTAAAGGTTTCATCATCAATAACTTTCACAATAAATACTAAATCTTGAATAGCATGTAATAATCCTCTTCTTATTAAATCCATATCTATCATACTTAAAAAGGTATTTTGATTACTATATTGTTCCTTCATATTTATCTCAACCTGTCTGATCTATTTTTATTCATATATCCCATTCTATATGAATATGTCCCCTTTTTTAAATGTATGATTACATATTTATTTTTATTTTTAGAAAAAAAGTCGCCATATGGCGACTTTTAATAAACAATTTCTAAATCTAATCCTGGATAATTTTGTTGACGGAACGCTTCATAAATTAAAATAGCTGCTGTATTAGATAAATTTAATGAGCGCACTTTATCAGTCATTGGAATACGTAAACAATGATCGAAGTTTTCTTCGATTACATTAGCTGGTAAACCGTTTGTTTCTCTTCCAAATACAAAGTAGTAATCCTTCTCACGTTTACTATAATCAAACGCTGTATGAGCCTTCTCGCCATACTTTGTTAAATAGAAGAATTCACCGTCTTTATTTTTCTCATAAAATTCTTCAATTGAATCATAATACGTAATTTTCACGTGCTGCCAATAATCTAATCCTGCACGCTTTAACATTTTATCATCCGTTGAAAATCCAAGCGGTCTAATCAAATGTAATTCTGTTCCAGTTGCTGCACAAGTACGAGCAATATTCCCTGTATTTGCTGGAATTTCTGGTTGATATAAAACAACATGTACTCCCACGCGATATTCACCTCTGTTTTTTGTCTACTACGTATTATACCACTTGAGCGAAAAATCTCTACCCATTAATAATATGAAAGAATTTATATTTCATTTGTGGTGTATATTTACTAGAATCTTCATAGTTCCAATAACGCTGACGGCTATTCGCTGAATGTGCGTTTACAAGTGGCATACCATCCGCATCTTTCGCTACTACAATCGTCGTATGATTCCACCTACCATCATCCTCGAAATCATAAGCGATGACATCACCAAGAATAAGGTCCTCTGGTCTTTCTACTGCTTCTGCTCGAAGCCCCGTTGTAGCACCTGACAAATACCAATAAAAAGAGTGTGCGACAGCCCAGCTCCAACTCCACTGATTCTCCCTTTGCCACCATCCTTTACGAATATTAGGATATCCATTCATTGGTACTTCTCCAGTATGAAGACATTGAGAAATAAAATTCGTACAATTATCAGGGAAATTACGATATACAGGGTTTCGATCATCCCACCAACGTTCCGCATATTTAACTGCCTCTAAACGATTATACTGATAAGAACCATACTTCTCCTTTGTAATTTCCCTTTCTAATGTCTCACCCATTCCAACTGCTTCTGGCACTTCAATAGCATAATCACCTATTACCCGACTATTATTTAAACAAACTCTTCGTTTTAATTGTTCCTCTTCGATGTAAAATAATTCCTTATGCTTAATTAAATATTTAAAATGTATTTGATAATCAACTTCTTTATGATTGCTATTATTTAATTGTCTTATGAAAGAAACGTCCGCAGTTGCTTTCACTATATGTGCATTACGCTTTTGAAACAATTGTTTCTTTCTCAGTGCTATTTGTAATAAATCTGCAGCAATACCATCTACACTTGTTCGTTTCTCTGTTATATATGCTAAAAATTGTTGTACCTGCTTTTCAATATTTATTTTTACAGCCATTTCGTCTCCCTCCCATATTACAATATGAAAAAGGGAGATATTATCTACTCTTTTTTCTGCGCTAACAATTCAAGTCCGCGATTCATTTCATGAAGAACCTCTTCGTCTTTCTCACGTTGCATCGCTTTTTCAATAGCTTCGCCCACGCCGTCTCCACCAATTTTCCCAAGTGCCCACGCTGCTGTTCCGCGAAGTACTGGTCTTGGATCATCTTTCATAACGCCTATTAAATCTGGAATTGCTGATGCTTCTTTAAAATGTGCAAGTGCCAAAATCGCATTACGTTGCAACGGCTTTTTACCTCTCCATGAACCAGACATAATTCCATATTTCTCTTTAAAATCACGATTGCTAATTGTTAAAAGTGGTGTTAATAACGGCTTAACTAACTCAGGATCTGGTTCCATCTCAGGGTGATTATGAAAATCCATTCCTTTATTTTTCGGACAAACAGTCTGACACGTATCGCATCCATAAATACGATTTCCTATTTTGTCGCGATATTCTTCCGGTAGGAATCCTTTCGTCTGTGTTAAAAATGCTATACATTTCTTCGAATCTAACTGTCCTCCTTGTATTAAAGCACCTGTAGGACAAATATCAATACATTTTGTACAGCTTCCACATTGATCTTCTATTGGCTGGTCGGGTGGAAATGGAACGTTTGTAATCATTTCTCCTAAATATACATACGAACCAAATTCAGGTGTAATAATAGCGCAATTCTTACCGCTCCATCCAATACCGGCACGCTCCGAAACAGCTCGATCACTTAATTCACCCGTATCAACCATTGACTTAACTTCTATATCGGGAAGTTTTTCGATTAAATATGCTTCTAATTTTTGCAAACGATCTCGTAAAACAAGATGATAATCTTGTCCCCAAGAAGCACGACAAAAAATCCCGCGGCGTTCTCCACGCTTACTTAATGGTGCATTTTTTAATTTTGAAGGATACGCTAACGCAATCGCAATAATTGATTTCGCACCAGGCAGTAAAAGCTGTGGGTTCGTTCTCTTTTCTATATCAGGCTCTTCAAATCCAGATTGATAATTTAATTGTTGCTGCTGGATTAAACGCTGCTTTAATTCCTCAAATGGTGAAGCACTAGCAAAGCCTATTTTATCTATACCAATTGTTTTACTATACGCAATGACATCTTGCTTTAATTGTTCAAAATCCATTCCTAATCGCCTCCTCAGATGAATTCATCCCTTATGTAACGACTATATTGGTTAGCAATTCTCTTTTGGAATACTATTCTTTACTTCTATTTTCGCATACAATCATGCTTTTCAAACATTAAAAAACGCAATGCCTCGTTTATCTCGGAAACGAAACACTGCGTTGATCACAATTTATAGAAAAACATTAAATAAAATTTGGAGCGGGTGAAGAGAATCGAACTCTCGACCAGAGCTTGGAAGGCTCTTGTTTTACCACTAAACTACACCCGCAAATATGAAATAAATATAAGATATTAGAATAACTTATGTAAAGTAGTATAGCATGTAAAAAAAGCGGAAGCAAGAATTTTATCGAAAAAAGTCGAAAAAGTGATGAGTATCTCATCACTTTTTCAATTCTTTATCAATTGCTTTCTTCATACTATCGAAATCGGGATTTGCAAGATTTCCATTTATATATACTGAAGGAGCGCCTTGTACTTTTAATTTTTGAGCACGATCTGAATCTTTACGTACTTTTTCTTTCATTTCTTTACTATGTAAATCTTTTTTAAATTGCTCTACATCAACTTTCGGAAGCTTTTCTTTCACAATATTAAGAAGTAATTCTTCTGTAATCCATTCTTCCGTGTCTTTCTTTTGACTTTGATAAATCTCATCATAGAAAATCCAGAATGAATCTTTATCTTGCTTATAAATTGCTTCACCAGCTGCTGCACCTAAATCAGAGTCTTTTCCGATAAATGGGAAGTTAATAAAATATAACTGCACTTTACCTTTATCTATATACTCTTCTTTTAATCGTGGTAATACTGTTACATCCCAAGTACGACAAGCAGGACATTTGAAGTCTCCAAATTCAACTACCTTAACCGGAGCATCATCTTTCCCTAAAGATTGTTGTGTGGAATAAGCAAACATCTCATTCCCTTTATCTTTTTTGTCATTTATGATGCTATACGCAATCGTTCCGATTACAATCAATACTGCAATGGAAAAAACTATACCAAGAGCCATGAGTTTGTTCGATGATTTCATATACATTCCTCTTTAAATTCATATTCTGTATACAGCATTGTACACAATACACATAATATCAATACTTACATATATCACGCAATGAACACGCTCACATAAATTACAAAAATACAACATTTGTGACGATATTGTGTCACAAATTGTCACAATTTATTCAAAAAAAGAAGCTCCTATGTAGGAACTTCCCTTAGCTTACTGCCTTTTCACGTGCATTCTTTAACATCGACTGCTCTGTTTTTATATCATGACGGATTACTAATTTCTCACTAACTGCTTGCACATACTCATCATGATTGATATAGCCTTCTTTCTCCATTAACCTCAAAACTACATTCCTTCTCTCAACTGCTTTATCGTAATTTTGTGCAGGTGAGTAATAAGCTGGTGCCTTTACTACAGCAGCCATCATTGCACTTTCAGCCAACGTTAATTGGCTCACCTTTTTACCGAAGTAAAGGTTTGCTGCCTTTTCAATTCCCCATGCTCCTTCTCCGTAATAAATATTACTTACATACAATTTTAAAATTTCATCCTTCGTAAATGTGCGTTCAATTTTTTTCGTGTAAAAAATTTCTTTCCACTTACGAGAAAATGTACGTTCATTCGTTAAAAAAGCATTTTTGGATAATTGCTGTGTAATTGTGCTTCCTCCTTGCACAACACCACCAGCTTTTATATTCTCAACAGACGCTCTGACAATCGCTATATAATCTAAACCGTTATGATGATAAAACCTTTTATCTTCTGTTGCAATAAATGCATGTGTTAATGATTCTGGCACCTCTAACTTAGCCGGTACATGTAATTTACTAATATCACTTTGCTCGATCATCACATTTCCAACGAATAATAACGTACAACTTAACAATAATAATAAAATAATGGCTTTATAAAAGAATTTAGTCATTGGATTTAATGCAATTTTTTGATGATAGTTCACCCTAGATAATACTCGTTCTTTCATCTTGAACACCTCTTTTCCACACAGCGTATAACTCTTACTTTAAGAATACCTTGTTGTAAAAAAACATCCCATCGATTTCTCTTACACGTACCTTACATCATTGTAAGGTATAAAAAAGTATTGTATCACAGTCTTTTTTTATCTACTATTCATCTAAAATATTGAATATAGATTATGCTAAACCAATAACAGAGTATACCTTAATCCTATACGACCCTATTAAAACATCCTATTTTCATTATATCATCTACAAATATATATATTTGTAAGTATCTAGTAATCTAAATGTATACAATATATCATACATTATACAGAACAAACGTTCTCGAAATCAATACTAGCACTATTATTATTTTGACCTTTTTCTTAAACAGTATACAAAAAAGAGTAGTGATTTGATTGTATCTCAAACCAGCTACTCTTTTCTTTACAATCTACCTATTAAATTATACGGCTGCACTTCCCACGTTTCGTATGGAATAAAATGTGTTGCTCTTATCGCATCAAGCGTTCTGGATTTCATATGAGGACGCGTTATGTACTCATCTATGTTCTCTTCATTTAAAGCAACAAATTTAGCCTCTTGTATTTCTTCAGGCTGAATTTGTATTTCACCGCTCACATATGCGACTTTAAAAACAACAGATAAAATATGCATAGAAGCATTATAGTAAACACCTGTAACTCCAAGCGGCTTCACAGTTAAACCCGTCTCCTCAAACATTTCCCTACAAACTGCTTGATCAAGCGCTTCTCCTTCTTCCACTTGTCCACCTGGCAACTCCCACGTATCTGCTCGCCAATGTACTTTAGCCAATAACACTTCACCTGTTTCATTTGTTAAATAGCCTGCTACGGCAACGATATGCTTTGGTGTTTTATGTTCCATATTAAACCTCCTAGAAATAATGATTATTTCATATATCCCTATAAGCATATTCCCTGTCTACAACAAAATCCCTTTACTAATTCATCAACTTAATTAACCGCATAAAAAAAGCCCCTTATCCGTTAAACGAACAGGGGGCTTCTATCGAATTATTCTCCTAAGTCTACGTTGTGGTAAACTTGTTGCACATCTTCTAGATCTTCTAATGCATCAACCATTTTTTCAAATTGTACTTGAGCATCTTCAGGAAGTTCTACATCACTTTGTGCAAGCATTGTTAATTCTGCAACTGTGAATTCTTCAACACCAGCATCTTTAAGTGCAGATTGTACAGAATGGAATTGATCAGGTTCAGCATACACGATAACAGCATCTTCTTCTTCAAGAATGTCACGTGCATCTACATCTGCTTCCATTAAAATTTCAAGAACTTCATCTGATGTTTTACCTTCAAGACCGATAACAGCTGTCGCATCAAACATGTAAGCTACAGAACCGTTTACACCCATGTTACCACTGTTTTTGCTAAAGGCAGCTCGTACATCTGCTGCAGTACGGTTTACGTTATTTGTAAGTGTATCTACAATAACCATAGCTCCATTTGGCCCAAATCCTTCATAACGAAGCTCGTCATAATTTTCCTCTGAACCGCCTTTTGCTTTTTCCACTGCACGATCAATAATTGTTCTTGGCACATTGTATGTTTTCGCACGCTCTAATACGACTCTAAGCGCTTGGTTTGATTCTGGATCTGGCTCACCTTGTTTTGCTGCCACATAAATTTCACGTCCAAATTTCGCGTATATACGGCTTGTATTTGCATCTTTTGATGCTTTTTTATCTTTAATATTATTCCATTTACGACCCATACTTTCCACTCTCTTTCCCGTTTTAAATCTACATAAAAATATTAATATGAAATATAATGTGTGTTCAACACATTTTTAAAAGAAATATAAAAAGTTCATTTTTGATTCATATTACAGACATAATATAAATCATTATCATTTTGTTCTTTCGACAAGTTATATTATACATGAATTCCTACATTTATCACGAATTTTAGAATCACATAACATAATTTAGCAAAAAAACTCTACCATTTCTGTTAGAGTTTTTTACATCGTCGATAACAATTTCCATAATATTCCCTTTGTTACTTCCTATTGCTGTATAATTAAAATAGGAAAAAATTTGAAATGATAATGGGGGAGAATTATTATGACACATTCAAATGAGAAAAAAGCACATGTGCTTAAAGGGATAGAAGAAAAGCTAAACCCAACTATCTATCAAGTGAGATTCATGAAATTAGATAAACCAATTCAATTTGAGTCGTTTCCTGAATTAAAGGAATTAGGGGACTGGTTGAGTACTTCAACGCACATGTGGTCGTGCCACTCAACTATGTACAAATACAACAGAGAAAAGTTTGAAAAGAAGTTTTTAGAAATTACAAAATTAACAGCTGATCATGTGCTAATATCTACTGGCGGTGTCGGATTTAACTTCATGTCACCGGGCTGGAGAAGTTCTCTCTAGAGTGCTTAAAGAGAATATTGTATATACAATATTCTGCTGATATTTTATAGGATAATGTAATTAAGAGAATAAAAATGAATGTTTATTTTTATTCTCTTATTGTTTCTTTTTCGTGTAATGAAAACACAAAAAATCTCTATACAATTAGTATAGAGATTTTTATTACGCCGTTCATGATACCGATGGTCGGGGTCGAACCGACACTCCCGAAGGAACACGATTTTGAGTCGTGCGCGTCTGCCAATTCCGCCACATCGGCACAAAAGAAAAGGCGGCAACCGGATTTGAACCGGTGATAAAGGTTTTGCAGACCTCTGCCTTACCACTTGGCTATGCCGCCATATTAAATTTCATTGGAGCGGAAGACGGGATTCGAACCCGCGACCCCAACCTTGGCAAGGTTGTATTCTACCACTGAACTACTTCCGCAAAAATGGCTGGGCTAGCTGGATTCGAACCAGCGCATGACGGAGTCAAAGTCCGTTGCCTTACCGCTTGGCTATAGCCCATCGAATTCTTACTTAATTATATGTAAGTATCAATTAGATTATTTATAATTTTTAAAATAAAAATGGGGCGACTGATGGGAATCGAACCCACGAATGCCGGAGCCACAATCCGGTGCGTTAACCACTTCGCCACAACCGCCATGTTGTGTAAATATATTTGGCAGGGGCAGTAGGAATCGAACCCACACTGGAGGTTTTGGAGACCTCAGTTCTACCTTTAAACTATGCCCCTATGTAAATGGTGGAGGGGGGCAGATTCGAACTGCCGAACCCGAAGGAGCGGATTTACAGTCCGCCGCGTTTAGCCACTTCGCTACCCCTCCGAAACTTACATGGTGCCGGCTAGAGGACTTGAACCCCCAACCTACTGATTACAAGTCAGTTGCTCTACCAATTGAGCTAAGCCGGCGTATTTTATTAAAACAAATGGTGGCTCGGGACGGAATCGAACCGCCGACACGAGGATTTTCAGTCCTCTGCTCTACCGACTGAGCTACCGAGCCTTATTAAAATGGCGGTCCCGACCGGGGTCGAACCGGCGATCTCCTGCGTGACAGGCAGGCATGTTAACCACTACACCACGGGACCATTTGGTTGCGGGGACAGGATTTGAACCTGCGACCTTCGGGTTATGAGCCCGACGAGCTACCGTGCTGCTCCACCCCGCGATAATATTATTCATATAGTTTATATGGTGGAGGATGACGGGATCGAACCGCCGACCCCCTGCTTGTAAGGCAGGTGCTCTCCCAGCTGAGCTAATCCTCCAAAAGTGGTGACCCGTACGGGATTCGAACCCGTGTTACCGCCGTGAAAGGGCGGTGTCTTAACCACTTGACCAACGGGCCAAATATTATAAATCCTATGGCGGAGAGCAAGGGATTCGAACCCTTGATACGCTTGTGACGTATACACGATTTCCAATCGTGCTCCTTCGGCCAACTCGGACAGCTCTCCAATGGCTCCGCAGGTAGGAATCGAACCTACGACCGATCGGTTAACAGCCGATAGCTCTACCGCTGAGCTACTGCGGAATAATATTGCCTGGCAACGTCCTACTCTCACAGGGACAAGGTCCCAACTACCATCGGCGCTAGAGAGCTTAACTTCCGTGTTCGGTATGGGAACGGGTGTGACCTCTCTGCCATCATTACCAGACATTATTCTTTTGAGACAATCATTATTATAACTTATTCACTTTAAAAGTCAACAAGTTTTTTATGTTCTCTCAAAACTAGATAACATCGCTACATATTATATGGTTAAGTCCTCGATCTATTAGTATTCGTCAGCTCCACATGTCACCATGCTTCCACCTCGAACCTATCAACCTGATCATCTTTCAGGGATCTTACTAGCTTACGCTATGGGAAATCTCATCTTGAGGGGGGCTTCATGCTTAGATGCTTTCAGCACTTATCCCTTCCGCACATAGCTACCCAGCTATGCCCTTGGCAGAACAACTGGTACACCAGCGGTGCGTCCATCCCGGTCCTCTCGTACTAAGGACAGCTCCTCTCAAATTTCCTACGCCCACGACGGATAGGGACCGAACTGTCTCACGACGTTCTGAACCCAGCTCGCGTACCGCTTTAATGGGCGAACAGCCCAACCCTTGGGACCGACTACAGCCCCAGGATGCGATGAGCCGACATCGAGGTGCCAAACCTCCCCGTCGATGTGGACTCTTGGGGGAGATAAGCCTGTTATCCCCGGGGTAGCTTTTATCCGTTGAGCGATGGCCCTTCCATGCGGAACCACCGGATCACTAAGCCCGACTTTCGTCCCTGCTCGACTTGTAGGTCTCGCAGTCAAGCTCCCTTATGCCTTTGCACTCTACGAATGATTTCCAACCATTCTGAGGGAACCTTTGGGCGCCTCCGTTACACTTTAGGAGGCGACCGCCCCAGTCAAACTGCCCACCTGACACTGTCTCCCGGGTCGATAAGACCCGTAGGTTAGAATTTCAATACAGTCAGGGCGGTATCCCACCAGCGCCTCCACCGAAGCTAGCGCTCCGGTTTCAATGGCTCCCGCCTATCCTGTACAAACTGTACCAAAATTCAATATCAGGCTACAGTAAAGCTCCACGGGGTCTTTCCGTCCTGTCGCGGGTAACCTGCATCTTCACAGGTACTATAATTTCACCGAGTCTCTGGTTGAGACAGTGCCCAAATCGTTACACCTTTCGTGCGGGTCGGAACTTACCCGACAAGGAATTTCGCTACCTTAGGACCGTTATAGTTACGGCCGCCGTTTACTGGGGCTTCAGTTCAGAGCTTCGCTTACGCTAACCCCTCTCCTTAACCTTCCAGCACCGGGCAGGTGTCACCCCCTATACTTCGCCTTACGGCTTCGCAGAGAGCTGTGTTTTTGCTAAACAGTCGCTTGGGCCTATTCACTGCGGCTTTCCGTTAAGAAAGCACCCCTTCTCCCGAAGTTACGGGGTCATTTTGCCGAGTTCCTTAACCAGAGTTCTCTCGCACACCTTAGGATTCTCTCCTCGCCTACCTGTGTCGGTTTGCGGTACAGGCCCCTTTTATCT